>PWPR01000032.1 GCA_003557085.1 Clostridia bacterium
CACACTCCTTAAAGTTTAGTTTGGTGATTATATTTTATCAGAGTGTGTCTTTTGTCTCACTACTTTTTTAAAAGAAAAATGATGCTGGCTTCCAATCACCAACACCATTTATTATAGAGCCAAATAAAAAAACGTAGAGTTTGCTGTAAAAAGCAAATCTACGTTTTTATTTTATATATTACTCTTCAATAAGCTCTACATTCGCTCTAGGTACTCTAACTACAGTGCCATCTTCTAATTTTGCAAATAGAACACGAACCATAGTTTCGGACTCTACAGCTTGTAGCTCAGGTGGAAGACTTTCAACAGTTGCAATTTTACCAAAGTAAGGAGCACGTATAATTCTAATAAGCGTTCCATCACCCATACCATTAGCATCTATTGTGTCATCTTGAGAAATTTCTTCACCTGGATTCTCAACAATAAGCTCTGGTCTCATTACACCAGCACGAATTTGAGTAGCTCCATTAATTGATGCCATTTGGCCTGCTAAATCATTTAGCATATTGAAAGTTTTGTCAGCCATACGGATTTCTCCAAAACCTTCTGTTAAGATTACTGTTATAGGAATATCTTCTGTTCCAGTAATAGCTACACCGATATCATATCCTAAATACTCGATTAAATCTGTATCAACGATACCACCAGCAACTACACCTGTGGCTCCAACTTCACCAGCTTTCTTCAGAGCATCTAAAGTAACTAATGAACCTCCAACAACAATCTTATCCTTACATGACTCATCAATAATATCAGCAGATAATACATCACTTGGTGAATCAACTACTACTTTGATCTCACCGTATCTCTCACCACCAACACCAAAAATACCTTGTACTAATGCTGCTTGAGACTCAATGATAACTCCCTCTTCAGGAATTACTTCAATTACTTTACCAGGTATATAAGCTTCCATTTCAATCGGTACTGGAGGCTTTCTGATAATAAGTTGTCCTGTAATTTCTGACAAAATATCTATTACACCTGTTACTGGAGATGTTACTTTTGTGGCAAACATACTTAATCCTAAGAAACCAGGTTTCTCAGCTATAAGCTCACCTTCTTTAATTAAATCTCCTTCTTTTACTAGCATTAACTCTTTCAATCTCTCGATTTCTTCACGCATACTTACATCGTAGTTGAACCTTTGTGCTACATTAATTGTAGTAGGTTCACCTGGTAACATAGTCTTCGCAACTAAATCATGAGCTTCAACTCTTGCTCCCTTTTCAACTAAAACGTCGCCTAATAAAGGTAGCCTTCTAATCTTTCTTATTCTTGTTGATCGGGTAACCTTTAAACCCGGGGTATATGCACTAGCCATTGATTATTCTCTCCTCTCCACACTTAATCTTGATAAGCTTTAAGTGTTTCAATTGGATATGTACCCATAGCCTCTATCCACTCCATAAGCTTCTCAACACGCTCTGTTTGGTCTTCAGGTAAATACATAGGATTACGTCCTCTTGCGTCAACAATAATACCTTCTAATCCACCTTCAGCTTCTACACTATACTTGTGACCTGGTCCTTTACCAACGTCAAAGCTTCTTCTAGGGTCTATATCTAATGTAGCAGTTTGACCAACTTTTAGTTTCATTTTTGCTATACCGCCAAATGGAACTTCTACAGAGTCTGTACTTCCATCATCACGTGTCATCTTAACAGTTACACATGGGTCACCAGGTTTAACTTTAGAAGTAGGTGATTGTACTGGAGCAACTGCTGTACCTAAACGAATTAAGCAGTCGCGATCAAATACTTGTGTAGCTGCTTTTGGATGAACTTCAGCAAGCACGCCAAGCTGAGGCATCATAAAGATACTGTCAACAGTAAGCTTAGTAACACCTTCTGGTTGGAATGCATCTAATATCATCATGACTGATTGAACACGTCTTGGAGCATGTGATAAAACTCCACCAGAACCGATAATCATATCAAGATCCATCAAATCAACTAGTGTTGCACCTGATCCTGATTGACTAAATGTTTCTGCAACGTCTCTTACCTGCTGAACACCTTTAAGGCCAACAGCTAATGTTTTATGATGGTCAAAAGCTAATCTTAAAGCTTCTCTAGCAATTGCTTGCTCAATAACCAGATCTTGTAGAGATTGAGGAATAGTCGTTGGACGAATCATCTTATTTCTTATTCTATTCCTTAACTCAAATATTTCAATTTTCAATGGTACCCAACGTAAAATATTCTCAATACCTGTTTCATTAAGTACGTTACAAATACTGTAACTCATACCTAAGTTTGCACTTACAGTTCTATTAAATGTGTCTGCAAATACAGAGAATACGTCTGTTGTAGCTCCACCAATATCTACACCAACAATAGTAATATCTTGTGCTCTTGCAGTTTCATCAATAAGATTTCCTACAGCACCTGGTGTTGGCATAATTGGTGCGTCTGCCCAGTCCATAAGCTTGTTATAGCCTGGTGCTTGTGCCATTACATGTTCCATAAACAAGTTATGGATCTCGTCTCTAGCTGGACCTAAATGCTCTCTCTCTAATACTGGACGTAGATTATCTACAATACGCAAGTCAGTCTGCTCACCTAAAATTTTCTCTACTAAAGGTCTAGCTTCTTTATTCCCTGCAAATATAATAGGTAGTCTAAAACCAATACCTAGACGTGGTTTTGGAGCAGCTGCAGCTATCATCTCTGCTAACTCCGCTACGTGTACAGTTGTACCACCATCAATACCACCAGATAAGAGGATCATATCAGGTCTAAGTTCTCTAATTCTTTGAATCTTTACATAGTCTTCTCTGCCATCGTTTTGTGCGATTACGTCCATAACGATAGCACCTGCACCAAGTGCAGCACGTTCAGCTGATTCTGCAGTCATTGACTTAACAACTCCAGAAACCATCATCTGCAGTCCACCACCAGCTGAACTAGTAGAAACATACAGATCAACACCACTTGTCTCTTCACGATCAGGATAACGACTTGTTGTAATTACTCCACCTTCATCAAGATAGTTAACATGCTTAGTAGCATCTTCCATTTCTTGATTCTTCAACTCCGCGATTTCTGTTATAGCGTTTCTAACACCCATAGTAACATCTTCAAACGGAGCCTCTACTGTTGTAGGTGCTTCGCCACGTTTTGATAAACGGTACTCACCATCTAACTCTTCAATTAAGATTGCTTTGGTTGTTGTACTGCCACAATCCGTAGCTAAGATTGTTTTAACTTTTTTTGGATCAATTGACAATTGACTCTCCTCCTTCGCCATTTATGCACCTTTCAAATTATAGCATAAAGAAAAGCATTATAACAAGCAAATCAAAATATATTCTTGCCAAAAAAAGTGAAAAAATCGCATGTTAATGCGATTTTTTTCACTTTATGCAGATTTACTTTTTTCTAGGAAATTTAAGCCATTTTTTTAGTCCCGTTTCTTCTCCTAGCTTTTCTCTTTCTTCTCTCTCTTTTTGCTTCTGTCTTTTCCTACGTAGTTTATCTTTTTCTTGTTGCTCTATAAACTCTTCTTGTCTTTTCTCAAGTGCCTCTATCAATAAATAAAGGTTCTTTCTGTCTTCAAAAATTTGCGCATAGTCCTGAAGTGTATGCTGACCATTTTGCAATATTACATCTGCAAAAGGTGCTCCACCATACATTAATTGACTAAAAACAAAGCTTAAAGGAGTCCCAGTTTCTAAGAAAAACAATACAGGAGCAAAAAGTCCTGTTTTCTCAACCTGGGTAACCAAGAAGTCAATCATATCATCTCGACGATCATCATCTACTTCTACATACTCTTCAAAAAACTGCATCAATTAACACCTCTTATCTACTTACTTCAATAAACTTCTTAAAAATATTGTCATAATTATAACTGCTGTTCCACATTCCCTCTGGGTGCCACTGTACTGCTAAGACAAAACCATTGTCTTTATCTATACTCTCAATTGCTTCAATTATACCATCTGGTGCGTAGGCTGTTGCTTTTAGATCCATTCCTAGATCTTTAATTGACTGATGATGGAATGTATTAACTCTTAATTTCTCACCATACAATTGATGTAACATACTTCCCTCTTCAATTCGAATTGAATGTGCTGTAAACTCTCTTGGTGCGTCTTGTCTATGTTGAATTTCAGTATCTGTTTGTGCATAAATATCTTGATAAAGCGTACCGCCTAAAGCCACATTTATTACTTGCAACCCTCTACATATTCCAAATAAAGGAATATCATTCTCAATTGCACCTTTTATAATCATAAGTTCAAACTCATCCATTAAAGGAGAAATTCTTCCCAAATCTTTATGAGGTTCTTCTCCAAAATAGTGAGCACCCATATCTGGGCCTCCGGATATAATCAACCCGTCAATTCTTTCTATATAACTAGCTATTACTTCTCTGTTCTCTGTTGGTGCCAAAACTATAGGGGCACCTCCAGCTTTCTCTACAGCTCTAATGTAAGTTTCATTTTGCCTAATAATATCATTTTGCCAATCATGCAACCCAGTCACACCTATTAATGGTCTCATCAGTTTTCCTCCATAGTTTGAATCACTCATTGTATTATATCATTTTTCTTTGAGTTTAAAAGCTATTTTAAAGAACTTTTACAAAGTTACCACAAATGCCACAGTGTTTTCTTTTTCATGACTTATAGATACTTCTATTCTTGTTATATTTAACTCCTTAGCTGCTTTCTTTGCTCTCTTATGCAATACTACATAAGGGGCTCCACTCTCATCATTTAAGACTTCAATGTTTTTGAGCCCACATTTCAGCCCCTGCCCAAGTGATTTACCGACAGCTTCTTTGGCAGCCCATCTACCTGATAAAAAAGCAATGGACTCATTCTTATCAAAGAAAAGACTACTTTCATTTGCTGTTAAAACTCTCTCCAAAAACGCTTTGCCTCTGTTTTTATAAATTCTTTCTATTCTTCGATTATTAACTATGTCTACTCCGATTTTTTTTATCATACCTTACAGCTCCAATTTTAGTAATTAAAAGTATAAAAAAATGCATTATGCCAAAACTTAAGAGAACCCTTTGAGATATACTTAAAAAGAATTGTAGAGGCATCATCTGAATTAATATGTCAGTCTGTGGATTTAACAAGTAAAGGTCATTAAAAAAGAATACCTCGTGAAAGACTTCCCAAAACCAATCAAAATTTGTTCTAAAAATTACAAAAGCAATTATTGATAACCCTATAGTAATCAGAAAACTAAGCTTAACTTCCTCATACATCTTATACATTTCATTTCTTTTATTTAGCAGAACTACCCTCGTTATAAATATAGCAATAAGTAAAAATATTATACCATAAGATAAAAGAAAAAGATTCTTAACATCTATCATGTGGTCTATTTCTCTTTGATTAAATATTTGTCTAGTTTCTCCCCCAACCTCTTCTAAGATATACAAGTTATCTTCTTGAAGAGTTAAATAACCTATTAGTTTCTCTGTTATGTTTTGAAGACCACTTTCCGAAATTCCTGTTTTTTCGGATATATTAAGCTGGGTTTGTAGTTGATTATAATAAGCTCTGTTTAAACCCCAAAAAATAACATTAATTAATAGGATTAATATCAAAATTAGTACCGAATACAATGGTTTCTTAAATTTATAACTCATACTCCCTGGCTCTAAATTGCTTTAAAACTATTCAATAAGATTCCCAAATATTTTGTCTCATATATTTAAGCAATAAATTAAAGTCTAAGTTAAAATTTGCAATCCTCACTAAGACCTTATATTGCTTGAATAAATTGTAAACATATCATATCATAACAAGATTATTTCAATGATTAAAGTTACTGAAATAGTTTGTTAACCAGGCTCTCACCACCTTTATCTATAATTTTGGAACTACCTAGATTTTCATTTATGATTTGTTATAAAGCCAATTTTTTATATATAGTCTTCTAGGAGATACCCTTTTATTAATAACTAGAAGGATTTATCCTTCTAGTTATTAAACTAAGCAATTAAATAACATCTTAAATGTACCATGCATTTGAGACCTAAATTGAACTGGAACTCCAAATAAAACAACTTCTCCTTTGCCTTGTTTTACCAATATACCTGCTGGTTCTTCTACAAGCAGTTCTTCTCCTACTAATCTTCCACTCTTAAGTAGGTTTTCATTCTTATATCTCATAAATACTTGGTATTTCTCTGCTCTAAATCTTTCATTAATATGCAAGATAGGGCTATCATAATTATAAACAGTTGTTTCTTCTGGCATTCCTAAAGCTACTTTATGACTTGGGTCTATATTAACCCATAGAGTAGAGCCATGCGTGCTATAGGTTCTATCATTTAAGCCATCTGCTAAATTAGTAATATTATAGTTAAATGCATTGATAGCAAAATCACATGACTTATGTAAAGCAACTAATTTCCCTCCAGAATTAACAAAGTCTACAATTTTATTAATACCTTCTTCTCCAAATCCGCTCTTATATTTTTCAGGGACAGTATCTCCAAACCATTGCAGAAGCATTTTCGCTCTCCCGCTTTCAGCTTTTGAAACATCAACTAAGAAAGGAGTCTCATCGCTTGGCAATATTAAAACATCGATAAGTTCATTCAAATTGTCCTCTATTATATCTTCATCCATAATTGTTGTGTATTCAAACCCAAAGTCTTCAAGCAAAAGTCTAGTCCAACCTTCATCTGCATTTCC
>PWPR01000192.1 GCA_003557085.1 Clostridia bacterium
AACCAAGCAGTATTAAACGGCAGAACAGTTCAAGTTGATGAGAATCGTCAAATTGTACCAAGTATTGTCAATGGCAGAACAGTTGTGCCTGTCAGATTTATTAGTGAGACATTAGGTTATTATGTGCAGTGGGATGCAGTCTCTCAAGCAGTAACAATTACAAATAGCAGGCCTACAGTATAGAGAACAGCTCCTTAGTTCTATAAAAGACTAAGGAGCTTTTATGTATTATATTAATTAAGTTCAAATTTCAGCAAATATATATTTATGTGACAAAGTATAAATAGGACTTTTAAACATAAGGATAGTTTTAATGTTTTATGCGAACCATATATTAAGTAGTGGATATGCTACATTTTAATTGACACATATGACACATATGACACATATGACACATAGTTAGGTTACAATGTAGATGGAGGTTATTATGCGTAAAACATATAAGAAATCATTCAAAGTAAAGGTATGCGAATTAATTCTAAATAAAAAGAAAACTGTAGGGTCTGTTGCAAAAGAATACTCTATAGCTAGACCGATAATTTCTAGATGGTTAGCAGAGTATAAGAAATATAAAGATAATGCTTTTACAGGCAGAGGGAATCGTCTACCAGAAAAGCAAAACTTTATGCACTAGAAAAAGAAAATGAACAGTTAAAAGAGGAACTTGAGATATTAAAAAAGTTCGAGGAGTTTGCAAAGAACCCAAAAGATTAAGGTTTGACTTTATTAAAAAAGAAGCAAAGAATCATAAGATAGTTCTTCTATGTAAACTCCTAGATGTCAGCAAATCTGGATACTATGAATTCTTAAAACGTCGACTATCAAAAACACAGCTACGACATGAGTACCTAACTGAAGAGATAAAACGAGTCTTTCATCAACACAAGTGTAGAGATGGCTCCCCTCGGATTTCTTTGCAGCTATACAATGAAGGAATCGAGACAAATAAGCGTGTTGTAGCAATGCTTATGCAAAGAGCGGGATTGGTTAGTCTTTATTCTCGTAAAAGAAGATGGAAAGGAAAACACAGAACAAAGGAAAATCTATTAAAAGAGAATCTTTTACAGCGCAAATTCGACTGTGAAACTCCAGGAAGAATTTTTGTTACTGATATAAGTTATGTTGATTGTAGAGATGGAACAATCTATCTAACTAGCTATTTAGATTTAGCTACACGAATCCCCAAAGATTATGGTATCACAAATCATATGAGAAAAGAGTGTTTGACAGAACCATTGGAACGACTAGCTGTAAATGGTGCAGAAGAAGGTGCCATAATTCATAGTGATCAAGGAAGTCAATATAGAAGTTGCGCATTTGCTAATATCTGCGAAGAGTATCACTTCAAACATTCTATGAGTTTACCAGGTAATCCAATAGATAATGTAGTTGCAGAAGCCTTTTTTAAAAGTGTGAAGACAGAAGTAGTTTATCCCAACCGTCACCGTACAAAAGATGAAATGGAAGTGATTCTTCGTAACTACATGGAAGATTATTATCCAAAAGAAAGAATTCATACTAAATTAAAAATGACCCCTTTAGAGTATAAAAAAACATTATTAAATGGTCCTGTAACTTAACTTGAAGTACACAAAACTGTTGTATATCCATTGGAATAGCATTTGATTGCTTAGATGCTAATGAGTTAGCTGACTTTTATGTGAAGATTACGGGTTGGGAAAAAGAAATTTCAAGTGATGAGTGGGCTGGAATTCGCACTCCACATGGCATATTACTAGTATTTCAGACTGTAAAGAATTATAAGGCACCAGTATGGCCATGGAAGGATAGTGAACAGCAGCAAATGGCCCACATTGACTTTCTTGTTGATAATTTAGAAGAGGCAGAAAAGCATGCTTTGGCTTGCGGTGTAAAAAAGGCTGAAGTGCAATATTATAGTACTTCTAGTGTAATGATTGACCCAGCGGGACATCCTTTTTGTCTTACTACAGCTCAGCAATAGACAAAATAAAGGAATCTTATTAATCTCAAATTAATAGGATAGGTATTTACTCCTTCTATACTAAGCTCCAAGCATTTTGAATTTCATATATCTTATTTGCAGCGAAGATAATAGTATCTTCTCTGCTGTCATATTCCTAAGATACTCCAACTTGCTCTCCACTTTTTTGCTGCAATTCTCGATATTTTTATTCTGCCATAAACAATATAGAAATCATTTTTTATGCTTTGATTATACTTTTGCTAGTTTATGCGTCAAGGAAACTCTAAGATTTTCGAGAAATTTAGAGTGATAAGTTATAAAATAATGATGGTAGTTAAAAAAAAGCTTTTAAAAAGCTATGGCAGTTTTTATTACAAAAGTAATTCATATTGCTAGCTGTTCCAGTAGTTATTTTAATTTAACTAAAAACAACACTTTGAATGGGTAAAATAGTTATAATAATTACACATGCTTTAATGATACTAAAAGATTAAATTTATTGTTTGTGTATTGATAAATATCATCGCTTGAAGTAGTCATTACTGGTATAATGTAATCAATAAAGAACAAATCATATGTTAAAGGTTTCAAGTCTTAATGCAATTCAATTTACCTGCCATATTTGTTTTATTCAATTCTATTGATTAACAGATTATAATTGACCTCAATAGTAACATCATACCACTAAGTAATTTTTTCTTGCACTCACTTGTATAATCCAATAGGAAAATAATAAAACATTATTTTCTAACAACATTATTACTAAACATTAAGCTTTCTATAATACCAACTATAACTATAAAAGAGTATCATACTATGATGAGTAGATTTCAGATCTTAGGTTAAACCATAATTAAGTCTAAAATTTGATGATAATAGATTTTAAATCAATCTGAAAAATATAGGATTGATATAGAAACTAAAGCACAAGTTCTGACAATCTTAATTATGCTACTAGAAATAATTAGGTGTCTTAATCCAGGTGGTTTTAATAAGACAAGTCTGGTTTGAAGAGAGGAAAAGAACTATGAAAATTATTGAATTGAGAGCAATTAGAGGTCCAAATTACTATAGTAGACATCCAGTTATTCTAATGAGGCTTGATATTGAAAAGCTTGAAGAAAAACCTACTGACATGGTGCCAAACTTCAAAGAAAACAGCCATAAGATGATGCCCACTCTTTATGAACACAGATGTTCTCCTGGAAGATTTGGAGGGTTTTATGAGAGATTAGTTCGAGGGACATGGGCTGGTCACGTTGTTGAACATATAGCATTAGAGCTTCAGTGTTTAGCTGGACATGAGGTCGGATTTGGCAAAACTTATGGCACTGATAAAAAAGGGATTTATAACATAGTTTATCGTTATGTAGATGAGAATACTGGCTTAAGAGCAGGGGAGATGGCTGTGGATATTGCTAAAGACTTATTTGTGGGAAAAACTACAAATATTGCTCCATTAATTATTGAGTTGAAAGAAGTAGCAGAAAATAGTCTTTTGGGACCTTCTACACAATCAATTGTTAATGAAGCAACTAAACGCGGTATACCTCATATTAGATTGAATGAGGCAAGTTATGTGCAGCTTGGGCAAGGAGTTTTTCAAAGAAGAGTTCAAGCTACAATGATGGATGATACTTCTGCACTTGGAGTTGAAATAGCTGACGATAAGTCTAGCACTAAGAGACTTTTGTCATCTATGGGAATTCCGGTGCCAGAAGGTATTACTGTAAGTTCTCCTGATCAAGCTATTGAGGCTGCAGAAAACCTTGGTTATCCGGTAGTTATAAAACCGCTTAGAGGGAATCACGGGCGTGGTATAACAGTTAATGTTAAAAATAATAGAGAATTATTGATAGGATATGAGATATCAAGACAGATTTGTGGTACGTCTATTATAGAGAAATATTTAGAAGGATTTGATTTTAGGATTCTTGTTATCGATGGTAAGTTTGTCGCAGCAGCTTTGCGAGAGCCTGCTTTTGTAATTGGTAATGGAAAAGATACCATTGAGCAACTTGTGCAAAAGATTAACAAAGATCCAGATCGAGGTATTGGACATGAGAAGAATTTAACAAGAATTACTATTGACCATATGACTGAACAGTTACTAGCAATTCAAGGACTTACTTTAGATAGTATTCTCGCTGATGATGAAAAAATATATGTCAAATCAACAGCAAACCTCAGTGCTGGAGGCACAGCTTTAGATGTTACTGCGAATGTTCATCCACTGAACCAACTAATGGCAGAAAGAATATCTCAAATTATTGGACTAAATGTAATAGGTATTGATATCATAGCAAAGTCTTTAGAGACACCAATTGAGAGGGGTTCTTCAGGAGTTGTTGAAGTTAATGCTGCACCAGGGTTTCGAATGCATCTTAACCCTACTAAAGGAACACCTAGGAATATTGCTTCTCATATTGTTGACATGCTGTTTCCTCCTGGCGCGAAGCATTCTGTTCCTATTGTAGCAGTTACTGGAACTAACGGAAAAACTACTACAACAAGACTAATCTCTCATATATTAGGTCTTAACGGAAGTATTGTAGGGATGACATCAACTGATGCTGTTGTAATAGATAATATCCCAATAATTACAGGAGACTATAGTGGTCCGCAAGGTGCTCAGAAAGTAATGATGGATTCTACAATAGATCATGCTGTTTTGGAAGTAGCAAGAGGTGGGATTTTACGCCGTGGTCTTGGATTTACAGAAAGTGATGTTGGAGTTTTACTTAACATTACATCTGACCATTTAGGAGAGGGTGGAATTGATACATTAGAAGAGCTAACTAGATTAAAATCAACTGTCACCGAAGCAGTCAAAGTATCTGGGCATGCCGTTTTTAATGCTGATGACCCATTGGTATTATCTTGTTTGAATAAGACTAAAGCTTCACCTGTACTATTTTCTAAAAATCCAGAAAACCATGCTCTTAAAGCTAACTTTGAGAAGGGTAATTTAAACGTAACTATTAATAATGGTAATGTCATAATACAAAATAAAGGTTGGACCTCAAATGTTGCAAGTGTAATGGAAATACCAATTACTTTTGATGGTAAAGCAGGCTTTAATATCGAAAATGTGATGGCAGCAGTAGCAACTACCGCTGCCCTGGGTTTAAATGAAAAGCAAATTAGAGCTGGCCTTGTTAGTTTCAGTCCTTCTATTGGACAATCTCCTGGAAGAATGAATGTAATTGATATGGGTGATTTTAAGGTAGTAATTGACTATGGCCATAACACTGGAGCAATTACAGCTACAGGAGATTTCATTAAAGGTTTAATGCCAGGAATGAAAATTCGTATGGCTTCAGGAGTAGGTAATCGACGAGGGCGTGATATTTTTGAGTTTGGTCTTGCTCTTTCAAAGTATTATGATCATATTGTTTTATGTGATAATGATCCAAGAGAAAGAGCAATAGGTGAAACTGCTAAAATTGTTAAAGAAGGACTTCTTAAGGGTGGGTTTGTACCAGAAATGATTACATTAGTTTTAGATGAAAAAGAAGCAACTAAAGTATCACTTGGTATGGCAAAAAAGGGTGATGTTGTAGTGTTGCAGGTAGATAATATTGCTGAAGTGATTAAAGATGTATTTGAGTTTAAGGAAAAACTAGTAAACTCAAAAAATAAGTAATTATGAGTAATTTTTACATCCAAAATAATTAGTATGCTCCTGGTAATAAAATGAGTTTTTGCAAGTGTTCCTATAAAAAGAATAAAGTTGTAAGGTTAGTTGAGAGTAAAACTCAGTATTTCTCTAAACATATAATAAAAGATTGCTTTATTATAGAATGATTTCTATTTAAAGCAATCTTTTAGTGCCTATTAAGAAAAGCTCATTGATTTCATCTCTACTATTGGAGGAGATTGCGAATGCTGAAGTCATAGCTGCAATATGGAAATTATTGATTGTGAGCAACTTGATTAATAAATAACTAGACATTTTTTAGGCGGAGAATTATAAGTGTGTACTTCCAAAAAAATATCTTTAGGTTGCAGTTTGATATAGAAAAGAAACTAAAGTACTAGCTAGGATCCATTTGGCATAGCTTAGAAGTTTATTACTTTTAGTACATTATATATGAATAAATGCTATATATAGTAGACAAATAGTTACTTAAAAATTACAATATGATCATCATAAATAAAGAGGTAAGAAAAGATGAAAAAAATTATTGTAGATGAAAGAATTCAAAGTGTACAGAATAAGATTTATAAAGAAGTATTTTATCTTGTTCTAATAATGTGCTTAGTTTCAATTGTAGCTAAAACATTGTATTATGGTTTTGATGCAACAAAACTTATAACAGAAGCAGTAATTATACTGGGATCTATTGGGTATTTTGGAATTAAAACGATACTGCTTGGTACATATTATGAAGTCAATGAGGATAAGATTAATAGAAGTTCTCCAAAAAAGAATGCATTATTTGGTGGATTGGTAGGCGTATTAATTGCTATTTTTTTTGGTGTTCGAAGTTCTATTCTATATGCAAATCAAGGAGAAAAACTATATTACTTTATGTTAGTATTTGTTGCAGCTCTTATGATTTATATACCAGTTCTAATAATAGCTACCGTACTGCCTGATTATATGGCTAACAAGGTTAGCAAAAGGATGAGTGAAAAGCGGCTAGGTGATTATGATGAAGAATCTCAAGCTTAAAGCAGCAAGAGCAGAAAAAGACCTTTCACAAGCTGATTTAGCTGAAATTGTTGGTGTTGCAAGACAAACTATAGGTCTTATTGAGTTGGGTAAATATAATCCAACACTAAATTTGTGTATAGCTATCTGTAAAGCCTTGGATAAAACACTGAACGATTTGTTTTGGATAGATTAAGATATATTTGATACGGTAGATGTCAAGTTAGTTGTCGCATTTTAGATTCTAGAATTACGTTATCTTCTTTTTCTGGATTTAAAGTAACAGTGTCTGGTCTTGCAGGGTGGGTTTGCACCAGAAATGATTACATTAGTTTTAGATGAAAAAGAAGCAACTAAAGTATCACTTGGTATGGCAAAAAAGGGTGATGTTGTAGTGTTGCAGGTAGATAATATTGCTGAAGTGATTAAAAGTCAAGTCCAGATTTGTGTGTAAAAATGGCATAATGTATCAAGTAGTCAGTTAATATCAAAGGTTGATGTACTTTCTAGAGGAGCTCATCCACTCCTCATGTTTATCTATAAGAATAGCCCCAATTAAACGATTTGCTGAAGAACCACTAGGGGGTTTTCTCGCTTCTTCTGTTTTCTTGATTAAGTCGTCCTAACAGATTAGTGCTTTTAAGTCTATTAAAGCCCTTGCCAGCTACTAGATACTGAAAAGCATCTTCAAAACCTTCATCAAGAGCTTCACAAGCTGTAGTATATTTAGCTTTATCTTCATAATGCTTAATTAGCTCGTTCTTTGCAGCTCTAGATAAGTCAATGTTTAAATAATTGAATAGTGCTTATAAAATTTTCAAATCTAGAAACCTGCATAATCTTAAAAGCTAACCTATAGGTTTTTAGAACAATTATAAGAGTATGGTACTAAAAGTCTTTAATAACAACACGAAGCTTTTTTAGCTCTCACTCGCTTTTTTTGATCTGCTAGTAGTCTAGTTAACTCGTATGTATTGACAAAGTCACAGCTTTTGTTGTCTATACACACGTATGTGATTGTGCTAAGAGGAAACTTAACTTTTTGCCCTGATCTATTTAGAACACAGGTATACCCTCTTTCTATATCTGCTTTGTCATAATGTTCTAAGACCCTAACTTCAAAATCCTTAACCACAGCTTCAAAAATTTCTTTCTGAATGACCTTATCAAAAACAATAAGAAGATCATCACCGCCAATATGGCCTATGAACTGATCATCAAATCTACCTTTAAGTATTCTAGCAAGGAGTGCAATGACTGAGTCTCCTCTTTCAAAGCCATAATAATCATTAAAAGCTTTAAAATTGTCAATATCTATATAAGCAATAGTGCGATTTTGGGGTTCGGAAAAACATTTAACAAGCTCTTGTTCTATTATTAGATTTCCTGGTAGGCCAGTTAAAGGGTTTTTGTGTGTAGCTGATTTCACTTCTAATTCTGAAGATTTTAATAATAAATCTCTAACTGTTAGAGTACCATAAAACTTATTATCCTCAGTTACAACTACTAAATCATACAACTTATCCTTATTTCGGGACATTGCTAAGTTTGCAACTTCGTTAACAGAGAGATTAATATCTACTTTCAAAAAATCTCTGTCCATGATTTTTGTAATTTCTTTATTATAATATAAAGTAAAGCCATATTGACCACTTAACTTTAATGATAGCTTTTCAGGCACTATAATACCTAACGGCTCCCCATTATCTACTACACAAAAACCATGAAAATTATCTTGACTTTTGAGCATGTTATAAACTAAGCTCACTTTTTGATTAGGAGATAAGATGTAGTTAGGATTAGAAATATGCTTAACTTTTACTTCAGGAATTGAAAAATTTTTTATCTTGTTATTTCTCTTAACGATTCTTCCCAACTCATTTAATAAACTTCTGTCTATATCTATAATGCTTTCGCTTGGTTTTTGTATTAAGAAACCTTGTCCATACTGAACACCTAATTTTGATACTGTTTCAAGCTCATCGTAAGTCTCTATACCTTCAGCAATTAATTGAATACCTGAACTATTAGATACTTCTACCATTCCCTTAACAATAGCTGCTTTAACTTTGTTAGAACTTATTCCTCGGATTAAGTTCATGTTGATTTTTATATAGTGAGGCTTAATTTCACTAATAAGATTTAAACTAGAGTAGCCAGTGCCAGCATCATCAATTGCTATCTTATAACCCTGACTTTTATAATGCTCAATGGCTCTAATGAAGTTGTCAAAATCTTTAATAGAGTTTCTTTCTGTAATCTCGAAAATAATGTTTTTAGGCTTAACATCATATCTGAGCAAGAAGTCCTTTGTGAAACCTTCTTTAAAGGAACTATCCTTTATTATATTAGGATCTACGTTTAAGAAGAGTTTATAATTATGTGGGAATCTTAAAAAGTTGTAAGCAGACTCTAAAGCAGTAACTCTGCAAAGAGATTCTAAGTCCCATAACCTTGAATTAGCATTAGCGAAATTAAACAAATCTGCAATGTTTCTAAAGTTGCTATCACAAATAACTCTACTTAGTGCTTCATAGCCTAAAATACTACCATCTCTTAAAGATATTATAGGCTGAAATACTGTCATTATGCTATTCTGATTAATTATTTTATTAAGGTCTTTAATTAGAACATTAGTCATTTAATATTTTCTCCATTAGAATATACTTATATTTTATAGTGCATCTTAAGCTATTAAATCAATTTATTGTAATTACTATGTTAAGTGTATGTAAATTAAGCTCAGCCTAAGAAAATAAGTTCTAGTAGGTTAAATCCAAAGTTGAAATAAAAAAGACTTCTGTTAATCTGAGATATAAGATTCTGCAATAGTTTTATTAGTTACTAATGAACTTAATTCTTCAGCTATTAACATATCTAATATACAAGAAAGCATAGATGTTAAAGCAGTGCAGAAGTGTCTTTCTTTAAACATCATTTCAAGCAAAGGCTTTAAAGAATGGGCAGAGTACTTAAGAAATCCTACAATAACAATTGCTCTTTTAGATAGACTAGACCAACATTAGAAAAATTTTATATGGCTGGTGATAGTTATCGTAAGATAAAAAGAGAACCCTTATTTTAGTAAATATGCTCTATTTAATTGGCCTTTTTTGTCCAAATTAATTGACTGCTTACATACCCAGGTAGTTGATAGAGAAACTGATAGCGAATAAAGTTCAAGAAGGCGATACTGAAGGGACAACGGAAATCAATGCCGGTATACGAATCGTCCAGGACTCGCTTTATATTGATCATGCGTTTCAAAATGTATATGTCGAGCTGGAAGTCACAAATACAGGTAGCATGCCTATCAGCCATGTTGATGCATGGTCTTGAACACCGCTTTTACAGTTTGTCGGCATACTTGACGATCAGGTTGTCATGTTCTATTCCGATTCTATAGAGACACACGACGGTCAGCTGGTTCCCATAGGCAAACGGGATGGTGTCAAAATATTCGAAGACATAGAGCCCGGTGAAACAGAAGTACTACGTTTTGGTTTGGGTGGTATCGTCATCGAATCTCGCATGGGCAAGGCAGCATTTGAAAACATTTTTGCGCAGTATATGGAAGAGGGTGAGCATGAAGGTAGTTTCCGCATCGATTTTGTCGTCTTGGCAGCGGAACATCAATCGATACCCAGTACAATAACAGCAGCTAATTATCATAATGTCATGGATACTCTCAGTTCTACACAAACCATAGATGTTTACTTGGCGTCACGAGAAGGCAGCATGGATAACGAAAGCCTGCCCAGTCCACTCGATGAGTCGCTTGTTAAAGATTTGAACTTAAGACGTTAAACAAAAATGATGCCTAATATTGATATAACTAGAAAGGCGAGAAAGAACATATCGATAGAGTAGCTATTATCTGTGAAAAAATTGCATTAGCATTAGGACTAAAAGATAATCAGATTCAAGATGCAAAAATCGCAGGAAGATTACATGATATTGGCAAGGTTGCAATTTCAGCAGAGTTGCTTAATAAAGAAGATGCTTTAAATGCATCGGAGTGGAAAGAGATAAAGAAACATCCTATTGTAAGTTATCAATTATTAAAGAATGTAGAGGTGTATGCACATTTAGCTGAGGCCACATTATATCATCATGAAAAACTAGATGGTACAGGTTACCCAGAAGGATTAACTAAAGAGGAAATACCATTATTAGCTAAAATTATAGCTGTTGCAGATGCTTACGAAGCGATGACGGCAAAAAGACCCTATAAAGAAATGAAAACAAAAGAAGAGGCAGTTGAAGAACTTTTGAAGAATAAAGGAGGACAATTTGATTCTAAGATTGTTGACATTTTTGTTGAAAAGGTAGTAAACGGGCTTGAATAAAAGAGTTAGATTAAAAATTTCTAACTCTTTTTTTAATACTTGTATTTTAATAAATTGCTTGCCGAATAAAGAGGCATTGAGAAGGTGCAGCTTGTAGCAATTTTAGGCATGCTGACTTAAGAATTCTGTTACAATCAACATATCAGTTAAAAGTAGACTTTGTAAAAAGAGCAGATGAAATAATAAGAGTTTATGAATCAGCCTACTGTTTCCACCACCACCAACTCAAACACCAACAGTCACTACAAAAGCACAAGGACCAGAAGCACCAGAGGCACCAAGTAAAGAAAGTAGAACAGAAACTTCAATAACCTTAAATGAAATAAATAGTGCTGAATATAAAATTGTAGGTGGAGAGTGGCAAGACAGTCGTGAGTTTACAGGTTTAATAGAAAACACCACTTACGAGTTCAGAGCAAGAATCAATGAAACATCAACTCGCTTTGCATCTCAAAGTAGTGAGTCTAGCAGTATAACAACTCTAGCACTACTTAATGTATCCGTTACTGCGTCGCCAAATGAAGGAGGCAGCATCAGTGGTAGTGGCTCTTACTACAGGGGTAATCAAGTAAATCTAACAGCTACACCAGCTGAAAACTATATATTTTTAAATTGGAGCGAAGGAAAAACAGAAGTAAGTCAAGACCCTGTATACACCTTTACCTTAGAAAATGAAAGTAGAGAGCTTACAGCTAACTATGAGCAAATCCCTGACAAAGTAAGTGCAAGTATTGACCCAATAGAGGCAGACTACGATCTAAATAATCCTGATGATATAACTACTACCATCACTTGGAATGACGCTAGTGAAATTACAAACATTGACGACGGCTTTGGTGATTTAACTATAGACGAGGATTATATAATAACTGATATAGATGGGGAGACAGCAGCTCTGACTATCTTGAACACATACCTGGATTATAAGCTGACAGGTGAAGTTAGCGAGGCAACTCTAAATATAGGCTTTGATGAAGGAAACGATGTAACCTTTACCATAATTGCTATAGATGATAAGTCTAATTTTGACTTAGAAATGGAGACAGCTGCTATTAACCAAGGAGATTCCGCTAAAGTATTTATAACCAACGCCAAAGAAGTATCAGGTAATGCTATAGACGGCTCAGAAGTAGTGGTCACAATTACCAGCGACCAGCCAGATGGTATAGTTTTTGAGAACACTGTAGACTTTAGCAACACACCAGGTGAAGCACAAATTACTACAGCTGTACTAAGTACAGTAGCGACACACAAATTAACTGTTAGTATCGATGGCGTGACCGAGGATGCTACTGTAAATGTAGAAGTAGAAGTGCATACCTATACTATCAGGTTAGATGCTGGCCACCTGGTAGACTTTGGTAGCTATATAGAAGGATATGATCCAGCACCTAAAAAGACAGTGCAAATTGAAAGAACAGGAACTGGAGATATTGAAAACCTTTCTGTAGCTTTAAGCGGAACAAATGAGGGAGACTTTACAGTAACTCAACCAGGGGTAACTACACTGACTGATGTGGCACCTACTACGACCTTTATTGTAAAACCAAACACTGGAATTACAATAGGTGCTATTACAGCAACAGTAACGGGCACAGCTAATAATAATGTGGAAGAATCTTTTGAAGTAGAGTTTGAGGTAAGAGCTTTTGAAGATGCCACTATCAACCCAGTGACAGCAGACTATGATCTTGGCACTCCAGCTGATATAACAACAGAAATCACCTTTAACGATGCGGAAACATTAGACGAAATAACCGGTTACGGCATTGGCGAAGAAGATTGGTACTTAGATGAAAGTATTTTGGTTATCAAAAGCGACGGGTTTCTGGATAGTTTTGAGGCTGGTGACATTCTTGCATTGACCTTAGAGTTTAATGAGGGTGCAGACCTGACGTTTGAAATTACCGTGATCGACACTACAGATTATTCCGGTTTCGCTCTGGAAATGGAGAAAGCTGCTATTAACCAAGGAGATTCCGCTAAAGTAGTTATAACCAACGCCAAAGATGTATCAGGCAATGCTTTAGACGGCTCAGAAGTAGCAGTCACAATTACCAGCGACCAGCCAGATGGTATAGTTTTTGATGACTTAGTAAACTTCAGTAACCCTCCGGGTGAAGCACAGATCATTACAAATGAGCTAAATACAGTAGCGACACACAAGTTAACTGTTAGTATCGATGGCGTGACCGAGGATGCTAGTGTAAATGTAGTCGTAGAAGCGCTTACCTATACTATCAGCTTAGACGCTGGCGACCTGATAGACTTTGGCAGCTATATAGAAGGTTATGATCCAGCACCTAAAGAAGTTGTGCAAATTGAAAGAACAGGAACTGGAGATATTGAAAACCTTTCTGTAGCTTTAAGCGCAGCAAATGAGGGAGATTTTACAGTAACTCAACCAGAGGTAACTACATTGGATGAGGAAACACCTATTACGACCTTTTCTGTAAAACCAAACACTGGAATTACAATGGGTGCTATTACAGCAACAGTAACGGTAACAGCTAATAATTATGTAGAAGAATCTTTTAATGTAAAGCTTGAGGTAAGAGCCTTTGAAGAAGCTACTATCAATCCATCAACAGCAGAATATGATCTTGGCACTCCAGCTGATATAACAACAGAGATTACCTTTAACGACGCGGAAACATTAGACGGAATAAGCGGTTACGGTATTGATGTAAACGATTGGTACTTAGATGGAAATATTTTGGTTATCAAAAGTGACGGTTTTCTGGAAGGTTTTCAGGATAATGATACGGTTACATTGACTCTAAAGTTTAATGAGGGTGCAGACTTGACGTTTGATATTACTGTAATTGATACTAATCTTCCCATTGTGTTCTGAGAGTTCATAAAGACAATATAATCAAATATTACTCAGAAAAAATATAACTGAAGTGTAAGATGTATCTGGACGTTCGATAAACGGCATAGCAGTAGCTGTAAAAGAACACAGTAAAGCGTTTTGACAATAGGAAGTTTTTAGTATGACTATAACTGCGACAATAACTAGGTTGAGAAGTAAAGTAGATAAGATTGCTTGAGTGAACTGGAAAATATGATGTTGGCGAAAAGCACTAATAATAGGTTTCTCACTGAGGTTAATACGAGTATTGAGGAGAAAGTAAAAGTAGTAGTTTAGACCTTAAGAAGATAAGATATAGGAAAGTTATAGAATACCTATTAAGTAGAGAGTGATTTAAAACTAGGAAGTTGGGATTAGGTGCTTGAGAAAGCCTAGTCCCTTTTTTGATTCTACTGCATGATATATTCTGTAAGTGAAAACGACTTTCTTGCAATTTAGTAAGATTTAATAGCATCGTAAACCTTAACCATATATGAAGATGTTAAAGAACATATATATGATTAGAAAACTAAGAGATTTGAATGTATAGAGTTTATGGCTTTTACAAGTAATCTAGGATTTAAGAATAAACTTTGAAGGTTGGCAGACAATTTAAGAAACAAATACTAGAGAGAACTAGTCATTATCAATATAGAGATTGAGAATGGCATAAACTGGGATTTAAGTAGATGAGAACACTTATAATTAATTAATAAGATATTTGTCTACTGACTATTTTTGAATATCTATACTAAATTGAAAAGTATTACATTGTAGATTATAATAATAAAATAGAAGTTTTACCGCGATAAAGTAAAGGAGGTGCTTTTATGGGTATAGATTATGAAGAGATTACTAAAGAACAACTTATAGATGAATATCAGAAGATTTCCATAGAGTATGATGCATTACTTAAAAGCTCTAGAGCTATTTTGAAAAATGAAGATTTTGTTACAGCTGCACAAGAGATATTTAACTATTGTAAGTTGGTTACTGGTGCAACATCAGGTTATGTTGCATTGCTAAGTGATGATGGTAGTGAAAATGAAGTGCTATTCCTTGATTCTGGCGGGTTAGAATGTACTGTTGATGAGAACTTACCTATGCCTATAAGAGGACTAAGAAGCAGGGCATATTTCTTAAAAAAAGGTGTTTATGATAATGATTTTGATAATAGTGAGTGGCTTAAATACATGCCAGAAGGACACATGTATTTAGAAAATGTTTTATTTGCGCCTCTTATAATTGAAAATAACGTATTAGGCTTAATCGGACTAGCCAATAAAGCAGAAGGCTTTAATGATAGGGATGTTTCATTTATTTCTACTTTAGGAGATATAGCAGCTTTAAGTTTAAGAAACTCTAACAATACTGACTTATTAAAAGCAAGTGAAGAGAAGTATCGTTTAATTACCGAACATGTTACTGATGTTATTTGGATCTATAATATAGAGAATAAGGCTTTTGCATTTATTAGCCCATCAATAAAGAGCCTTACTGGTTATAGTATAGAGGAAGCTAGTGCCAAAAGTTTAGCTGAGTCATTTGCAAAAGAGTCTTCAGATAAATTAAAGGACATAATTAAGAGTAAGCTAAAAGAGCTAAAAAGCAGCTCTCAAGAAAAAGTGTCTTTTTTGACTGAAGTACAACAATTATGCAAAGATGGAGGAAAGGTATGGATTGAATTATCAGGTAACATATATTATAACTTTGATAAACAAATCGAAGTTGTTGGTTTAAGTAGAAATATTGATGAGAAGAAAAAGGTTGAGGAAGAATTGCTGTATTTAAGTTCTCACGATCAGTTGACAAAGTTATATAATAGACATTTTTTTGTCAATAAGTTAGAAGAATTAGAAAATTCTAACGTGTATCCAACAGCAATTATATCAGCAGATTTAAATGGATTAAAGAGAATAAATGATACTTATGGGCATAGAGTTGGAGATAAGTATATTCAAATATGCGCGAAAATTCTTGATGATGCATTACGAGATGAAGATATTTTAGCTAGAGTTGGTGGCGATGAGTTTGCAATTGTATTGCCAAATATTAATGAGGAAATCGGTAAGAGAATAATTGAAAGAATAAAAGAAAGTGTTAATCATTATAATGAGAAGACTAATAGGGATTTTGATTTAGGAATTGCTTTAGGCTTAGCAGTTTGTGAATCTAAAAATACATCTTTGGAAGAAACTATGAACATTGCTGATAGAATGATGTATCAAGATAAAAATAGCTAATCAAATAGATATGTTTGGAGGTGAAATGAAGTAGATATTTCACTAGCTGCATAACTATAATATTTGATGATTTGAAAGTTTTTAATTTTGCTACCAATAGATAATGTGCAAAATGAAATGAGCTGTCTATCTTACATGACAGCCCATTATCAACCTAACTATTTACTTGCTCTTGTGATTTATTTCTTTATTAATTTACACAAAACTATTTACAGTCTCGTTTAGTATTGTAACTACAACGGTTTTACTGATTCTTGCTTTTTGGAAATGATAAATTCGGGCAGCAAAATAGGTCTTAGCATTGACTTGCTAAAGCCTTTTTTTGTATGCGTGCTTAAAAAATTAGTGTGAGTTTTTGTCTGTATTTCTATTAGTACATCTATATTTTACTTTTACCTTTATTGACTTGATCAATAGTTCCCTCAAATACTTTAAATACATCTACACGAGCACGTAAGATTTCCTGCCAACCTACATACTCATGCTATCTTCTAAAATCATTTAGGTTTCTACTCTTTTTTGGACTTTAGTGTTTAAATTGCCTCTTTTTTGTAGTAGTATTAGTTTTCATTATGAGTATTTTCTTTTATATCTTAGGTGTCTAAAATCTATTATGTTACAAGTTGAACTCGCTATGAAATTTTCATCGTTTTATGTAGATTATGCAATAAAGAAAAATAAGAAAGCACTAATACTAAAAGCAAAGAAGCAAAAATAAAGCATTATGAGTAGACTGGAGTAGTGTAGCATTTGCTATGGCATTTTAGTTTTATAGGAAGAGAGACACTGCGGGCTTCTTGCCGGCACACTTATGATCTTTTTATTATATCGCCGAGTCATTCAGCAGTTTCGTTAAAATGTCTAAAGAATAAGATATCTAGCAATTGTTATAAACAGTATTATAGGTCTTGGCTTAGCCCTAGCTGTATTAACATACCAAGATGAGTTTTAGTAGAGGTGTATATATAATTTTCTAGGAAAGGAAGATGTGATTCATGAATCATATTTTAGTTCGTAGCATTTTAAGTATAAGCGTTACCTTAGGTATTAGCATTACCTTGATTAGAAAAAAGTACTATTTTAGACCTTTAAGTATTTTTATACTTTTGTATGTATTTGGACAAATTGTTGGATATGGACTAGGAGTTGATATATTAAAAGCTGTAGTTTCTTCTCCTATAGATACAGAATACGGGGCTATGTATCAAATCACTACAAGTATAGGACTTCCTCTCGTATTGGCATTTGCAATCCATTACATTAGTAAATTATTCAGAGAGAAGCAGATTGAATATCGATAATTGTTTATTTAATTGTTATATATCGTCTATTTAAGTCATTATAGATATACTAATCAATAAAGAAGCTATTGAAGTAAAGGAGATATAGAATGAACTATGAATTCAAATATGAAAAGAGCAAATTAAATTTAATATCTTCAATTGTGTTTGGCATTTTAAGTCTTAAGAACTTTGGCTTGTTGATTTTAACAGGTTCGACGCCTTACAACTTGCTATTGATGATTGCGACGGTAGCTACGGCTGCTATGGCTATGATGCATTTAAAGATGTACTTAGGACATAGGGTGTACTTAAGTATTAATGATACTTTATTGTATAAAGACCAGGGACTTATTCGTTCCAAGAAGAGAATATACTTGAAGAATATTAAATATATAAAAACGATAGGAAGTCAAATTAGAATTGGAGTAGAACAAGAAGATGAGCTGCGAGTTAATCTGAATTGTTTAAATGTTGAGGATATTGCTAAGTTAGAATGCATTTTTGATAACATCAGTAATTAGGTATAATTTAGTAATGCTAAATTTATGTGATTATTAAGATTTCTATAGGATAAAAATTGTTATGTACTAGGTTAATCAGATGTTATAGTTTCTTGCTATTACAGTTGCAAAAGATCCTCTCCTGTCGTCAATATTAAGTAGAGTTAAAGGAATCTTATTTTACCTATATTAATCAATATACCATCAATTTGCATCGCAACATCTTTATTTGACGGCAGTAAAAAGGATTTCAGATGATTTTGAAGTTTGAGTAAAATCATCTTTATACTTTAAAATGGAAAGGCTTCCAAGAAGCCTTTCCATTTTACAACTTTAAGAGCAATATATGCCATGGGGTTGTTTTCTTTATACACACTTCTAGACCAATATTCTTATTGTCTTATGTTTTCAATCTTCATATCAAATCTACATGGACTTTCTTAATATACCATTTATAGTAAACTCTTCGTCGTGTTTTGTTAGTTAACAATAAATTACTTCAGGAGTATTCACATATTTTTTTACTGCTTCATTCTATAATTTATTCTCAAATTGATCTTCTCCAGGAGTAGATAGTTATTCCAACTAAAGATGTGGCAGACTGGTTAAACTTATGCCATCTTTTTCTTCTGCTTTATTTGAAAGCTTATTTTAACAATTTTGTTATTCTTAGAAGAAACTTTTTATCATAATCTACCTGTCTATAAGCTCCAGGTTTAGATTGTTTTCTTCTAACTTGTTTTACTGTTAGAATAACATCATGAGTTACTTTGCTCATTATGTTTAGAGCTTTGCTCTACGTGTTTCCAGTCCCCGCTGCATCATCAAATCACTATGTTGTTAGCTATATAACTTTCATTATTTTCCTTTCTTAGAACTCGTGTTTGAAAGTCTTAAAAGTAATGATTACTATCGCTCAGTTTATCTCTCCGTCATTATATTAAATTAAGATAGAATCTTTTGCAGAATACTATCTTGAAGGATGCCTTTCTAAGGAATTAATAACTAAACCTTTGTCTATCTTAAGATGTGTAAATATCAAGACTTCTATACTACCTCTTTATCAAACCATAGCAGTATGTACTAAATATTGCTATGGTTGATTATTTGACTTAGAAAAAGCAACCCGTACTAGTATAGCAAGATAGGACAAGAAAATACAGTTAGCTTTATTTATAATGTATATCGTGCTAGCTTGTAGTAGTTCGTTGAGCATAATGAAAGGATATAGTAACTGTATGAGGAATAAAATCTCACCAATAGCAATTTATTTGGCTTTTTCGGGAGCTACATCTTTATTGTTTAATTTAGTGTTTACCATTAGTAGTATATACTATATTGAAATTATAGGTGTAACAGCTTTTCAATTGGTTCTAGTTGGTACTGTTCTAGAGATTGTATATTTTGTGTTTGAGGTGCCTACAGGAGTAGTTGCCGACGTATATAGCAGAAGATTATCTATTATTATAGGAACTATGTTGACGGGCTTTGCTTTTATTTTAGAGGGTGCTATTCCTGCATACTTATTTGTACTAATATCTCAAATATTATGGGGATTAGGAGCAACCTTTCTAAGTGGAGCCACTGAAGCGTGGATTGCAGACTTCTTAGAGGAAGATCAACTTGAAAGAATTTATATAAGGGCTGCCCAAACAGGACAGGTATGTGCTCTAGTTGGTATTGGATTAAGTGTTGCTTTGGCAACTATTTCTATACAACTACCTATAATATTAGCTGGATTATTATTTATAATACTGTCTGTACTACTTTTTCTTTTTATGCCAGAGAGTATTTTTACTCCCCTTGCCTCAGAAGAGTTAAACACTTGGGGGAAAATGGCAAGTACTTTTTCTCATGGCTTAAGTGCTGTTAAAAAAAGCAATATTCTAAAAACTATATTTTTGATTACACTTGTAACGGGGCTCGCAAGTGAAGGATTTGATCGGTTGTGGACAGCACACTTTATTGAAAACTTTGTTTTTCCTAAAACAATTGATCTGCCTTTAGTTATCTGGTTTGGAATTATCAATGGACTTGGAATGATTGTGAGCATTATTTCATCTCAAGTGATGATGAAAAAATTAGAAAAGAATGATAGCTTAAGTAGTGTAAAAGTTCTGTTTTCAATAAACTTATTCCATATATTATCTGTTTTCATCTTTGCAAAAGCAGGAAATTTTAATGTTGCATTAATGTCATATTTGTCAATTTATATGCTGAGAACGGTTAACAGACCGATTTATAGTGCTTTAATAGCTAGAAATGTTAGTCAAAGTGTTCGATCTACAGTTATATCTAGTGAAGGACAAATCAACTCTATGGGACAAATTATAGGGGGACCTATTATAGGGATTATAGCTGCTAGAGTATCAATTTCTGCTGGCATACTAGCAACAAGTATTATTTTATTACCCAGTATATTTTTGCATCTCATGATTTTAAAAGAATATATAAAGAAAAAGTCTTTGCTATCATATCTCAGCTTTAAATAAGAGAATTAATTTCTTAGTGTACATTTTTATCCTTAGGAATTTTTCATTTATATTATAATATAACTAGGAAAAATAAAGAGATAAGATTAGTAATGTGATGAGAGGCTTTTGTTTGTGTCAGACATGTATATACGCTTGAATCAAAGATTCCTAGTCTATACTGATTATTTTACTTAGAATAATAACAATCTAATTTGAGTAAAGATTTGATTTCTGTGTATAATTAATATAAAGATAAAATATCAAGATTAAGTAGATATCAGCTTTTAGCTCATCTGATATAGTATCTAAAGATGTTTTAGTTATATAGCACATATTTCTCTTTGACTATTTCCCCATTATAGGGATAAAGCACTTCAATAATAAGAAGCTCTACTTTTTGTGCTTTTCTAATAATTAGAAATCCTAGTCTTAGAAAAAGTTTTGTTATATTCTGCAAGTGAAATATATTGGATAAAAAAGTATGAATAGAAAAGGATGATAGATATGATAAAATCAATAGTTGGAATAGCATTTGATTGTTTAGACGCAAATGAGTTAGCTGACTTTTATGTGAAGATTACGGGGTGGGAAAAAGAAATTTCAAGTGATGAGTGGGCTGGAATTCGTACTCCACATGGCATATTGCTGGTATTTCAGACTGTAAAGAATTATAAGCCACCAGTATGGCCATGGAAGGATAGTGAACAACAGCAAATGGCTCACATTGACTTTCTTGTTGATAACTTAGAAGAGGCCGAAAAGCATGCTTTGGCTTGCGGTGCAAAAAAAGCTGAAGTGCAGTATTATAGTACCTCTAGTGTAATGATTGACCCAGCGGGACATCCTTTTTGTCTTACTACAGTTCAGCAATAGACAAAATAAAGGAATCTAGTTAATCTCAAATAAAAGGATAGGTATTAGCTCCTTTTATAGTAAGCCCCAAGTGTTATGCATTTTAAATATTTGATTGGCAGAGAAGATAACAGAATCCTCTCTGCTTTTTGATTCCTAAAATATTTTTCCTTGCTCTACTTCATTTTACTAACAGAATAATATGTAGATGATTCATTAAACCAAATCATAATATTTTTTTAGATGCAGTATTGGTGAGAGTTAAAAATGTATTCAACTGCAAGGGTAAGTAGAAATCACAATCAATTATAAAGTTCGCAAACGAGATAGCAATTTTTGAACAAATTTGTGCTTAGCTATTTTTTTTAATATACCTATAACTTCTTTTTGCTAATCTAAAATAACTCTAATTAAACAATAAATTTTTGCAAAAATGCCAAAACGAAAACATTTAAACGAATTTTCAATATTTTAACTCGATAAATTCAAACTTTATAAACTTAATCAGCTTTATCTTTGCTCTTCATTTCCACAGGAATCCATATCTCGCAGAAGCATCCTTCTTCAAAGTCACCAGAATACAGCTCGAAATCTGTTTGTTCAAGCATCTCATACTTTGAGCCTGGCAAGAACTCCTTAAAGATTTTCTCCCAAGTGGTTCCAATGCAGGACGGATTCTCTCCAACGCACTTAAATACAGCCCATTGAGCTGGTTCAACTTTCCAAATCTCATAGTTTTCAGGCACTTCATCCTTTTCGTAGCGTACTCCGATACCATACTTAAAACTTTTACTATCTTTTGATATTGGACCGCAAACTCCGTACATATCATGATTGTCAGAATCACGATATAAGGTGTCAAAAGTTCCATCTTCTTGACTTTTCTTCCAGAATTCTGCGATTTCATTGTTGTCTTTTTCGAAAGACGAGTCGTTACTAAACTCTTTTACTTTAGCTAATAATTTAAATCCTTCTTGTTTCTCTAGTCGATAGTCCATTACTTCTCCTCCTTCCACAGAGATTTTGATGATAAGAGGATTAAATTGCTTAAGCTTTCCTCCCTTTGTCTTTATAGCACGGGGTGTAATATTGTGGAAACGGGTAAACGCTTTTGTAAAGCTCTCCGGAGTTTCATAACCATATTTAAAGGCAGCGTCAATCACTTTTTTATCAGACATTGCCAGCTCTTCTCCAGCCATAGAAAGACGGCGCTTTCGAATATACTCTCCCACAGTCATTCCCATGATAAGACTAAAGGTCTTATGAAAATGATAATTTGATAGATGAAGATGCTTAGCCACATCACTATATGTGATATCTTCCAATAAATGCTTTTCAATATATTCTACTGCTTGTTGAAGACTTTTAATCATATCCATTGTTTAAACCTCCTATGATTATCATGACAAAAGAGACTTCTAAAATCCTGTCTATTCTTGGTCATTTTTGTCTTAATGAATACTTCTACAACTTAATTTATATAGTATCTAGGTGATGAGGGACTCATATAAGCATGTAGTATATTTAATCTCATAATATTATAACTAAATCTCATTTAGCACATAAGTTAGCTTGACTACAGAGCTAAAATTTAAAATGCATAGAATCAAAATATGTCACTTTAGCACTTTTGATAATGCAGGAGGACAAGCATCTTTTACATCAAATACAATAGTAGCTTCACTAAACTGATAAGAAAAAGATATACATTTTAAAAACAATATTTACTTCGAGCAACTATGATTAAATGGTCTGATAATAAGAAGTGGAATATCGTCACTATACTTACTTAGTACTTCATAAGTAGTAGACTATTAGTGGATAAAACACATGTTGTGATTCTTATAGAATAATGAAGGTTGCAATAACAAGAAAAGAGACTGGTAAAGTCCAGGTTTACTTATTAGTAAAAGCCATTTCTTTTGT
>PWPR01000075.1 GCA_003557085.1 Clostridia bacterium
AAAGCCATACTTCTCTCTATGATGAGTATTAACTTGCAACTCACAGCCACTTCTTGTTTCACATTTTACACACTCTATACACTGAGTTGCTTCAAATCCTTTAGTAAAAGGGCATATAGATATGCAATTAGAACAGCTAGTACCGTTTTCTTGCCAGTATCTTAGGCATGATTCTCCATTTATGTACCATTTATATGAATTTCCATTATTGTTTATACATGTAGGAGTATATGTTTTTTCTCTATAACTTATAGAGTTTGACGGGCAGTGCTCTGCACACAAGAAGCAATTCTTGCAAAACTCTGAAATCCCAAAATCTATTGGAAAATCTCTTTCAAGTGGCATATCAGTTATAACTTTACCCAATCTTATATTTGAGCCATATTCTGGACTTATTAATATACCATGACGCCCGAGCTCCCCAAGTCCTGCTTCTATAGCAAGAGGGATACTCAGTGCAGTATCATTCACGCAAGGGATTGCCTCATACCCTAGTCCTCTTATATATTCAGCTAAAGCTACTACTGTAATCGCTGCTCTTGAGTATCCAAACGATGAGGCAGCACTTGCTCTTAAGTTTGGAGATTGATCTTTTAGACTTGCATTCATGGCAAACCCAACAACTATAACGTTTTCTGTGTTTTTTGCTATTATGAACTCTCTCTCAGTTTCTTGGGACTTACTTATATTTTTAATTACAAATGGCTTAATCAAATCTTTCTCATATACCCATTTTTCATCGAGCTTTGCTATTCCTACAATATCTGCTCCAAAGAATATGGCATTTCTTTTTATTAAATCTGAGAACTTTTGTGGCGTATAATCTATTTTAACTTTTGGCAACTCATTTTTGTAAATATTTGATTCCCATTTAAGAAATCCTTGGTTAGGCTTACCATAACTAGCTAAAGCCAAGTTTACAGAATTTGCAGCCATATCAAATGCATTATCCTCTATTTGATACCCAGTGATACCTTTTTTCAAATTGTTTATCATTGTTTCTTGCATTTTTACCATAAAAGAGTTGTGTACTGGATTACTTATATCAGCCAAATCCACACTCACTAAAGCTTGCCTAGTAAGTGGAAAACGCTCATAACTCTCGTTCACTATGATGGATTTATCATTCTTTTTAAAAAGCTTTCTTGGAATCACATGGATCTTCCTTTCAATAGAAAAAAGTTGCTTAATGATATTATATCATTTTGGCAACTTCTTATCATTCTTTAATATGCTAAAACTACTTTTTCATGAATCCACCGCTGACAGACTTTACTTCATTAATTATTATAACAGCATCTTCTTTATTGCTCTTTATAATCTCCACTGCTTCTTTTATTTTTCTTCTTTTTAGGTGAATTAATAAGATCTCTTTCTTGTTCTCTTTGCCTTCGCCCTTAATAATAGTCAATCCAAAGCCATTCTCTCTGAGAGATTCTATTAGCTCTTTTCCTGAGCCTTCTTTAATTATAGCTTGTACAGAAGACAATCCTAGTGCAAGTTTTGATTCGATTGTTATGCCTACATAGTTTCCAGATGCAAATGCAGCACAATAAACCACTGCTCTAATTGGGTCTTCATTTATTCCAGTTAGAACAGCACTAACAATTACAATCCACATACCGACCTCAATAAAAGCAATAATTGAGGCCTTAATTTTCTCTCCCTTAGCAACAAACATAATCCTTACTGTCGCCATTGCTACTTCAATTATTTTAGCAACAAAGATTATTAAATATGACCATACACCTAATTCTGTTAGAAGTCTCTCCATTATTACATCCCTACCTTCAATGCTCACTATGAAATATCATATTACATCTTATCACTTATTTACTTCTATTGCTAACTATATTTTACAGCTTAAAATAAGTCCCTTATAAACTGGAACTTCATCAGTATCATTGGTAACTCTTGTGCAGAACTTACCAAACTTCTTTTATCTAACACATAGATATAATACCCATTTTGAGGTTTTACAGCTTTTATTGAAAAGTGTCTGCCTTTATCACTGTTCCATGATTATCTTTATTTGTTTAATTGCAAAATGAATATCATCTTTAGATGTATCAACATGTGTTATCATTCTACAATTATGCTCTCCGATAACTTTTACCCTTATTCCTAAACCAAGCAATTGCCTAGCAAACTCTCTGGCATCAATAGAGGTTTTTTTAAGACAAACTTTAATAATATTGGTCTGCACCTGATTTAGATCAACTAAACTAGAATCTATCTTATATAAACCTTGAGCAAGTATTTTTGCATTTAGATGGTCTTCTTTAATTCTTTCTCTCATCTCTAATAAAGCGATTAAAGCTGCTGCTGCCATATGACCTGCTTGCCTCATACCCCCACCCAGTCTCTGTCTAATCCATCTTGCTTTTTCGATAAACTCTTTTGAACCTAGCAAAATGGATCCCATCGGGGCAGCTAGCCCCTTTGTCAAGCAAAACTGCATGGTATCTATGTTCTCAACTAGTGTAGCCACACTAATATTTAGTTCAATAGAAGCACTAAATATTCTTGCTCCATCTAAATATAGCGATACTCCATTATCATTAGCTAAAAGAGCAACTTCATCTAAGTACTCTTTTGAAAGAACTAATCCTCTGTTTAAGTCATAGGTGTTTTCTAGTGCTATAAGCCCTGTCTTTGGATTTTGAACTCCTTTTTTTCTAATACAGCTTATTAACTCATCTAAATCAAATTGTCCCTGTTTTGTGTTCAGTGGATGTGCTTGTACTTGTGAAAGGGCTGCTAGAGCTCCTCCCTCTAAATTGAATAGATGACTATTTTTGCTTAGGATAACTTCTTCTCCTCTATTAGTTAAAGTCATCACAGCTATTTGATTAGCCATGGTTCCTGATAACACAAATAAAGCTGCTTCTTTGTCAAAAAGTTTTGCACTGTACTCTTCTAGTCTAATAACGCTTTGGTCTTCTCCCAAAATATCATCGCCTACTTCGGCATTAAACATAGCTAATCTCATATTTTCTGTTGGCTGCGTTACGGTATCACTTCTAAAATCTATTACTTTCATCTATGTACCCTTCCTCCATTTTATGCTAGGAACTCATGTGCCGCAGCCTTTGCAGCCTCTCCAATTACTGCATCATATCCTAGTTTATAAAGACCCATCTCAATCGCGCTTACAATAGCAATTATCTCTGGCTTATGTAAACATCCTAAATGACCTACTCTAAATATCTTCCCCTTAAGTTCTTGCAATCCGCCCCCAATTATTAGATTAAACTCATCTGCTAGCAAACTAGCCAAGCTTTGATACTGAATATTATCAGGTAAATGAATTGCTGTAACAGCGTCAGAACGTTCCGACTCCTTTTTTACTAGTAGTTGTAATCCCATGGCTTTTATAGCACTCCTTAAGGCGCTTGCATTCTTTTTATGCCTTTCAAAAACTACCTCTAATGTTTCTTCTTCAATAAGTTCTAAGGCAACCTTAAGAGCAAAGAAATGACTAATTACAGGTGTATATGGCATCTGTCCTACTCTCATTCTTTCTTGAAGAGGCTTAAAATCCCAGTACCACTTTGGCATTTCTGAACTTCTTTGTGCTTCCCAAGCCCTTTTACTAACACTTAAAATAGCTAAACCTCCTGGGAGCATCAAACCTTTTTGTGATCCTGTTACAACAATATCGATTCCAAGTTTATCTGTTGGCAAGTCACTTATTGCAATTGAACTTACAGCATCTACAAAAACTAATGCTGGGTGATTAACTTTATTAATAGCTTCAATTAGCGATTGCATGTCAATTTTTACCGCAGTTGCTGTCTCATTATGAGTCAAAAGAACTGCTTTTATTTCATGGTTGATGTCTGACTCCAAAACACCTGCTAACTGAGTTGGCTTTACTGCCTCCCCCCATTTAACATCTATCCAGATAACTTCTGCATCATAAGCTTGAGCAATTAGTCCATAGCGTTGAGAAAATACACCCATGTTTATTGCAACTACTTTATCACCTGGAGACAAAGTATTGACTATTGAAGCTTCCAAACCCCCACTACCAGATGAAGGAAAGATTAGAATATCGTTTTCAGTTTTAAACACCCTTTTTAAAGACCTAATATTAAAGTCCATTAAAGAAGCGTACTCTTCTCCTCTATGATTTATCGCTTTTGAGCTTAGTGCATCTAAGATAGGTTTGGGTATATTAGTTGGTCCAGGAATCTGCAAATAAGTTTCTCTATACATTATTTAATCCCCTCTCATAAATTTGTAGCCCTTGAAAGCAGTTCTTATTCTACTTGATAGTTAGTATCTCATAGGAAGCAAGACTTGTTAACTTCTTAAAGTAATTTAGACTATAAAATTTAAGGCATGCCGCCTAGCATGCCTTAAAAACTATATCTTTTCTACTAATATTTTTGTCTTGTGTCCATTCAAATCTGTTTCTTCACCATTATCTACATCTACATATATAATATCTCTTGCTAAGGTTTCTGTCTTAATCCATTTATCATGTTTCTCTACTGCTTTTCTGACCTCTTCGTCTCCATGATAGTAGATTTTAATATTATCAGCTACTTCAAAATCATTATTCTTTCTCAATTGCTGAACTTTTGACATAAACTCCCTAGCTAGCCCTTCTAAGATTAGCTCTTCATTTAGAACTGTGTCTAAAATAATGAAAACATTTCTCTCAAGTCTAACATTAAAGCCCTCTCGAGCCTCAAGGTCTACCTGTACTAACGTATCGTTAAGGACAACCTCTTCTCCTTCCATCATTATCTTATATTCCTCTTTATTATCAAGAGCAGAAGCTACCTCAAAGGCATCTAATTGATTGAGAGTTTTACTAAATAATCCAACTTTCTTTCCAAATCTAGGTCCTGCTTCTCTAAAGTTAGGCTTTAAGTTAAACTTCATATACTTTGATAAATCTTTGGCAAACACTACCTCTTTTACATTTAGCTCTTCTTTAATTAGATCTGTCATATCTCCAATTAGATCTTCATATTTTCCATCTATTAATACTTGATTAATTGGTTGACGTACTTTAATATTTACAGACTCTCTTGCTGACCTTCCAAGTTTAACAAGGTTGCGAACCAGATCCATTCTCTTCTCAGTCAGTTCATTTATCAACTCTTCATTCACCTTTGGCATTAAGCTAAGGTGTACGGAGTCTTTCGAAGTTAAATTGCGATACAACTCTTCTGCAGTAAATGGAGCAAATGGAGCCATCAGTTTTGATACACCAAGCAAGACTTCATATGTGGTGGCATATACTGCCTTTTTACTAGTATCAAGTTCTGAAGCCCAAAATCTACGTCTATTTCTTCTGATATACCAGTTAGAAAGGTCTTCATTAACAAACTCTTGGAGCTCTCTAACAGCAGTAGTCAAGTCATAATCATCTAAGCTTTCAACTACTTTTTTTGCTACATTATTATATTTAGATAGTAACCATAAGTCAATTTCTGGCCTATTATGATATTCTACACTAAACTCCCTAGGGTCTACACCGTCTGTGTTAGCGTAAAGTTCAAAGAACTTATACACATTTTTAAGTGTATTAAAATACTTACTTACTACCTCTGCAACACCATCTTCGTCAAAGCTTGTAGGCAACCATGGTGGAGACACATGTAACATATACCAACGCACTGCATCTGCACCATATTTTTTAAACATTTCAAAAGGATCTACTGTGTTTCCTTTTGATTTTGACATTTTTCTTCCTTCTTTATCAAGTATCAAATCTGTAACCAAACATCTTTTGTAAGATGATTTTCCTGTTAAAAATACTGAAATTGCTAAGAGCGAATAAAACCATCCTCTTGTTTGATCTATTGCTTCACTGATAAAGTCTGCTGGATATAACTCTGTCATAAAACTCTCTTCGTTTTCAAATGGATAATGATGCTGTGCAAAAGGCATTGCTCCACTATCAAACCAGCAATCAATTACATCAGGAACCCTTTTCATTTCTCCGCCACACTTATCACATTTAATGTGAATATCATCTACATAAGGTCTGTGCAGCTCTATATCTAAATCAACTTCTTCAATAGCCCTTGTCTTTAACTCTTCTCTAGAAGCTACCGTGTCAAAATGGTTACAATCACATTTCCAAACATTAAGAGGAGTTCCCCAATATCTACTTCGTGAAATAGCCCAATCATTTAAGTTCTCAAGCCAATTACCAAACCTTTTTTCTCCAACATAATCAGGATACCATTCTATCTCATTATTTGCAGCAATTAGCTGATCTTTGATTTTAGTCATCTCTAAATACCAACTCTGCCTTGCATAATACAGTAATGGAGTAGAGCATCTCCAGCAATGTGGGTAATTATGATCCATCTTTTGCTTTGTATACATCTTATCATTATCTTTAAGCCATTGTACTATATGCGGATCAGCATCCATTACAAACTGACCTTTCCAAGGTGTCTCTGTATATTTTCCATCTTGGTCAACTGGCTGAAATACCGGTAAGTTATATTTTGCTCCTGTTTCGTAGTCATCTTGTCCAAAAGCAGGTGCTGTATGAACTATTCCTGTTCCGTCTTCTGTGGTAACATAATCAGCCAAAGTCACATAAAATGCCTTTTCATTG
>PWPR01000017.1 GCA_003557085.1 Clostridia bacterium
TGTTTATTAACTTACATCATTGGCATGCCGTTCATTCCTCCGCCCGGCATTTCTGGCTCTTCTTCTTCCATATCTGCTATTAAAGTCTCAGTGGTTAGAATCATAGCAGCAATACTTGCAGCATTTTGCAGTGCTGATCTAGTTACCTTTGCTGGATCAATAATGCCAGCTTCAATCATATTTACATACTCATTTGTTAGAGCGTTGTAGCCAAAACCTCTAGATTGCTTTCTGACTTCTGCGACAACAACACTACCTTCAGCACCCGCATTGTGAGCTATCTGACGAACTGGTTCCTCTAATGCTCTTAAGATAATTTTAGCTCCGGTCATTTCGTCTCCCTCAAGAGAGTCTACTATTTCTTGAACTTGTTCTTGAATTTCAAGCAAGACAGTTCCTCCACCAGGTATAATTCCTTCTTCAACAGCTGCTCTTGTTGCTGATAAAGCATCTTCTATTCTTAACTTGCGCTCTTTTAATTCTGTTTCTGTAGCAGCACCAACATTAATTACTGCAACGCCACCAGAAAGTTTAGCAAGTCTTTCTTGCAATTTTTCACGATCGTAATCTGATGTAGTTTCTTCAGCTTGCACCCTAATTTGCTTTACCCTATTCTCAATTGTCTGAGGGTCACCAGCACCATCAATTATTATTGTTTGATCCTTGTCAACTCTAACTTGTGCTGCAGTACCAAGCATACTTAGTTCAGCATTTTTCAGCTCATAACCCAAATCCTCTGAGATAACTTGAGCACCAGTAAGAATTGAAATATCTTCCAACATAGCCTTACGTCTATCACCAAAACCAGGTGCTTTGACAGCAACTACATTCATTGTTCCTCGCAATTTATTAACTACTAGAGTTGCCATTGCTTCGCCTTCAATATCTTCAGCTATCAACAATAAAGGTTTTCCTCTTTCAACAATTTGCTGCAAGACAGGTAATACATCTTGAATATTATTAATCTTACGATCAGTTATTAATATATATGGATTCTCTAATAAAGCTTCCATCTTCTCTGTATCTGTTACCATATACGGAGACACATATCCTCTGTCAAATTGCATTCCTTCAACTACCTCAAGAGTAGTTTGCATGTTTTTAGATTCTTCAACAGTAATTACTCCGTCATTGCCAACCTTTTCCATTGCTTCTGCTATTAGTTCACCAATTTCATCTTCATTAGCTGAAATAGCAGCTACCTGTGCAATATCTTCTTTGCTTCTTACCTGAATACTTGTGTTCTTAATTTCTTCTACTGCTCTATTAACAGCTTTTTCAATACCTCTTTTAACAATCATTGGATTAGCACCAGCAGCTACGTTCTTTAATCCTTCACGTACAATTGCTTGAGCCAGTAAAGTAGCAGTTGTAGTACCATCTCCAGCAATATCATTAGTTTTAGTTGCTACTTCTTTTACTAGCTGTGCACCCATATTTTCAAAAGGGTTTTCTAGTTCAATTTCTCTTGCTATGGTTACGCCATCATTTGTGATAATTGGTGAACCAAACTTTTTGTCTAGAACAACATTTCTTCCTTTAGGTCCAAGTGTTACTTTTACAGCATCTGCTAATTTATTAACACCACGCTCTAAAGCTTTTCTAGCATCTTCATTATATTTAAACTGTTTTGACATTTACTTTGCCTCCTCTAATTACCCGATAATAGCTAAGAGATCTGATTCTTTCATCACTAAATACTCTTTACCACTTACTTTAATTTCTGTTCCTGCATATTTAGAAAATATCACTGTATCTCCCACAGTTACTTCTAATTCAATTAAATCGCCGTTTTCATTTCTACGGCCTTTGCCTACCGCTACCACTTTTCCTTGTTGAGGTTTTTCTTTGGCACTATCAGGCATTATAATGCCTCCAACTTTAGTTTCTTTTTCCTCAAGCACTTCAATAACAACACGGTCTGCTAAAGGTTTAATATTCATAAAATTGCCTCCTTTATAAATTATCTTCTTGTTAGCACTCCTTAATGTCGAGTGCTAATTACATACATTAATATACCAGTTATAATAAATTTGTCAAGAGTTATAAACAAAAAAAACTGAAACTAAGTTCAGCTTTTCTCTAATACTTTTTTTTCAGTTATTATCTTTTGTACAGGCACATCATATTGGTTGGTTGGCACTTTACTTATTATCTGCATATCAAAAGCTATAGCAACTCGATAACAATCTTGTTTTAATCTGTGATAGAACCTATCATAAAAACCTGCTCCATAGCCAAGCCTATTTAGCTCCTCATCAAATGCTACTCCAGGGTATATCACTAAATCTACCTCGCCAGCTTTAACAACTCTTTGCTCATCTGGCATTGGTTCCAAAATGCCATATATGCCTTCTTTCAACTGATCCCACTTAGAAATATGATACAGCTCTAGTTTTCTATCCTTAAGTATAGCAAGTGGTGTTACAATTTTCTTGTTTAGGCTCCAAGCTAACTCCATCATTTCTCTTGTATCTACCTCTGTAGAAAAGCTTACAAAAGACATAATTGTATTAGCTTCATGGAACTCTTTGCTGTTAATCAGCTTATTTCTAATAACTTTGCTAGCTTTATCTCGATAATCTTCTGTTAAACTATCTCTTTTAGCTATTATCTCTTCTCTTATAGATTTCTTAAGATTCTTTACAGACATTGATTAAACACTCTCCTTCTAAGTTACTTGCATAAGCATCTATACTATAGTCTGAAACTATCCCCTCATTCAAGTAATAATATCCAGCAGCGCCTACCATAGCAGCATTGTCTGTGCAAAACTTAATATTAGGATAAATTAATCTAACATTTTGCTTATTCAAACTATCTTGCAGTGTTTCTCTTAGCAATAGGTTCGCTGCAACACCTCCAGCTAAAATAACATTCTCAACTGGGAACTTTTTCACAGCTCTTACTGTGTTTTCAACCAATGCTTCTACCACAGCCTGTTCAAAAGCCTTTGCTATATTAGCTACCGGAACGGTTTCATTTCTTTGCTCAAACTTATGTATTTCATTAATAACTGCTGATTTGAGACCACTGAAACTAAATTCTAAATTCTCTTCATTACTAAATGCTACAGGGAATTTAAAGGTGTCTTCACTACCCTCTTTAGCAATCCTTTGTATTTCTGGTCCTCCAGGATAACCGAGGCCTAGTCTTCGTGCTATTTTATCAAATGCTTCTCCCGCAGCATCATCTCTTGTCTTTCCAAGAACTCTACCTTTTAAATGGTCTTCTAGATATATTAATTGTGTATGCCCCCCAGAAACTACTAAGGCAATTAATGGGAATTTTATGTCCTCGTTCTCCAAGAACGCAGCATACAAATGAGCTATAATATGGTTTACAGCAATGAGAGGCAAATTATATCCAAAAGCCAAAGCCTTTGCAAAAGATAAGCCGGTTAATAAAGAGCCTATTAAACCAGGCCCATTAGTTACTGCAACTGCATCTAGCTCATTGGGTGTAAGATTTGATCTTTCTAGTGATGCAAGGTATACTGGTACAATATTATTTATGTGCCTTCTAGAAGCAATTTCAGGAACTACACCACCATATTCATTGTGAACATCTATCTGGGTTGCTACTTCATTAGCCAAAACTCTTGTACCATTTTGAATAATTGCAACTGCTGTCTCATCACAAGATGTTTCAATTGCTAATATATTTCTATTCATCAAGCTTACTCTCCTTATCGAGTATTTTCCACATAACCACAGCATCTTCATTATTGTCAGTATAGTATTTTGGCCGTACACCCCATGAATCATAACCATTATTCTCGTATAGATTTTTTGCTGTAACATTAGATTCTCTAACCTCAAGAGTAATCGCCTTGGCTCCTTTAATTTCTGCTTGGTCTTCTAAGAAAGACAGCATTTTGCTTCCAAAGCCTTTTCCTTGCCAAGATTTTTTCACAGCTATATTAGTAATATGCGCTTCGTCGACAATATTCCATATGCCTCCGTAAGCAATAATTTCATCATCATAAAGCATAACAAAATATGAAGCATACTTATTGTGTCTTAACTCATTTATAAATGACATTCTAGTCCAAGGAGTTGGATAAACATCTGTTTCAATATCCATTATAGCTTTAATATCTGACATAATCATCTCTCTATATTTAAACACCAGTCGTTTCACTTCCTTCTTTGTTCCTCTGCAGCTGAAAGTCTCATGTAAAATGGCTCCAACTCAAGTGCTGAAACTTTATTAAGTTGCATTTCAGTATCATAGCTCATTAACTCTACAATATTTGCTGCTGAGCTAATATGACTAGACATGGGTAAGTTAACAATCTTACTGCCTAAAATCTCATCCACTTCATCCTTAAATTTCAGATACCCCTCTCCAACTACTCTAAGAGAGTCATCTTTAACAGACAACTTTTTAGCAAACTCTAGAGGATTACCCAGGAAATAATCTCCCAATAATCTAGGCTTATTTTTACTAACATCAAATAATCCACCATACACTTCTCCTCTTTGTGCAGGCAGCATAGTTAATACCTTTTCTTTTGCTCCTAATTGACTAACAGCAATAGCTTCTAGCGAAGTATACGTATATATGTCTAGGTCTAAAGCTACAGCTAAGCCCTTGGCTACAGCTAAGCCGATTCTTAAGCCTGTAAAAGAACCAGGTCCTTTTACCACACCAATAGCATTTAAATCTTTATTAGAGATCCCAGCCATACTTACTGATTCATCTATGATTTTCATCAAATACTCTGAATGAGTATAACTATCAAGATTAACTCTTGTTTCAACTAATATCCGATTATTGTCAGCTAATGCAACAGCTAACACTTTTGTAGAAGTATCAAATGCTATTTGTGCCATAAGTATTCAATCCTTTTCTCATTTTCTCTCTTGCTCTTGGGTGCCCTAATTCTTATTTCTCTGCGACTTTCTTTATAATAATCAATTCTTATGTTCCAGAATTCATCGCTAAATAACTGCTCGAACTTGTTACCCCATTCTATCAAAGATAGATCTTTTCCTAAAACTTCTTCTATGCCTGTATGATATACATCATCATAATCATTTAGCAAATAAAGGTCAACATGATTGATGTTAATCAAGCCACTGTATTTATTAATATATGTGTATGAAGGACTACTTACTTCATTTTCATTAATACCTAGTCCTTTAGCAACTCCCTTAACAAATATTGTCTTTCCTGCTCCTAAATCCCCAGCAATAAGCACAACATCTCCATCGACTAAGAAGTTGCTTATAGTCTGACCTAGCTTTTTGGTCTGCTCTTCATCTTTTGTATATAGTGTTAACATAAAACTTACTCCTCTTCACGGTACTCATATTATATGAATTATACTCTAATATTAATAAAAATATAACAATAAAAGCAAAATACTTAAGTTTTTGTTGCAATTCTACTCTAAGTTGAAGTATCATATCTGTAGTTTAGGGGAATGGTGATTGATATGAAAAATAAAAGATGGCAAGCAGACTTGTCTTTGTTATTTGTTGCAGCTATTTGGGGAAGCACTTTTGTGGTAGTAAAAAACGCAACTGCAGATATGCCTACCTTTACCTTCTTAACAATAAGATTTGCAATTGCTGCAGTAGCAATAGCATTGCTAAAAAGAGACATCTCTGTATGGAAAAATAAAGACCTTTGGAAGCATGGAATTTTTATTGGACTATTCTTATTTTTAGGATATGCCTTTCAAACATTAGGGTTACAATATACATCTGCAGCAAAAACAGGGTTTATTACTGGTCTTTATGTAATTATAGTTCCGCTCATTGTTGCCTTAGCAGACAAAAAACTTCCTCGTAAACTAACTATTTTTGGCATAATTCTAGCAACAATAGGGTTAGCTTTTTTATCTTTAGAAGGCTTTAGTATTGCAATAGGTGACTTTTTAGTTCTCTTATGTGCTTTTGCATTTGCAGCTCACATCTATGTTGTATCTATACTTAGCAAAAAATACGATATTATTGCAATAACATCTATTCAGTTACTTACTGTATCAGTTCTTAGCCTAGTAAATATGGCTGTCTTTGAACTTAATGCCACTGTAGTATGGTCTTCTAATGTTATCTTAGGATTACTAATTACTGCTATACCCGCTACTTCGCTAGCATTCTGGCTGCAAAACAATTTTCAAAGATTTACTACACCAACTCATACAGCATTAATATTTGCGTCAGAACCTGTATTTGCATATATCTTTGCATTTTTACTAGCTGGACAAGTTTTCACTGTCAAATATACTATTGGAGCTATTCTTATTCTAAGCGGAATCATTTTAGCAGAACTACCTGTAAAATCTAGGAAGAATAAAAACTTAAGTCTTTCACATGACAAAATATCCAATCAAAACTATTAGATTTCTCAAATAAAAGGTTCGACGTCAAATAGTGTTGGTGGGTCAAAAGTGAAAGTAAAAGACACCTTGTAACTAATAGAATATAATCAGAGAAAAGCTTAGATTCGGAAAGATTCTAAGCTTTTAATCTAGCTAGATCTTGCGTAATAAGAATTCTGCTCCTAAAATGATAAAAGTTCCTAAA
>PWPR01000222.1 GCA_003557085.1 Clostridia bacterium
CCATTGCAATGGACCATATGACTCTTATGGCCCATGAGATAGGACTTGGAACTTGCTGGATTGGAGCTTTCCACCCAGATGGTGTCGCCAAGAAGATAGATCTCCCAGATGAAGCTAAAATTGTAGCAATTTTAACTTTAGGATATCCAGAGAAGGTAGGGTCACCAAGACCTAGAAAGCAAATGTCAGAAATAATAAGTTTTAATAAGTATTAGCTTCAGCTTGGTTTTTAAGGGATAATAATTTGGTCAAAAAAGAGAGGTGTAAAATATGGCTCGTTTTGTAGACCACCCTGAATACGTTCCTTGTCCAGAATGCAATAAGCTGGTTAAGAGAAACGAGGTTGAGGTTAATATTAAGCTTAAAGCTAAAAACCTAACTATAACAGAAGTGCCACAGTATGAATGTGAATGTGGATTTATGTTTATTCCACATGAGACAGAAGTGCTTATTAACGATTTGCAAAAAGATAAGAGATTAGAGATATGCAAGAATACAAATATTGACTATCAAACAATCATAAGAAGAGGGAAGAAATCTCTCAAGAGAAAATAATTTTGACAAATATTTAGATAGTTGATATAATTAGTTACGCTTTTGAGGGAGTAGATAGGTGCTGGTGTGCCTACTGGACTTCAAATCCAGCTTCGGGTGTTAAGAGCGTCCGAGGTGGGTTCGATTCCCACATACTCCCGCCAAAATATGATGAGCCTTTTAAGGGCTCTTTTTTATTTTGAGCTCTATCTAGTAAAAAGGGATATATATCATGTAATAAAATGGTAGCAGAGCTATATAAAACCTCCACAATGTAATAAACAGATAATAAGTAGCATAAATACTTCGATTATCTAATATTTATCTGGAAAAGAGATTACAGTTGTAATATGATAGACATTGTAGAAAAAGAGAAAGTTTTAGTAAGTCAGTAATTTAGGAGGATTCCTTTGAGTTCAAAGTTAAATAAAAAGAGAGACAAGTCGCGATTAGTGGAGATGTCTCAAGAAAATATAGTTAAGGCAGTGTTTATTATAGCCTGGCCTGTTATAGTAGAGTTATTATTGCAATCAACAGTAGGAATAGCTGATACAGCTATGGTTGGTCGTTTGGGACCAGCCTCAATAGCGGCCATTGGATTGGGAAACCAGCTGGTTATGTTTGCTATGACAATTTTTGCAGCAGTCAGAACAGGCGCAACAGTAGTAGTCGCCAGGCAGGCTGGTGAAGGTGATATGCAAGGTGCTGCCACAGCAGCTAGTCAGGCTTTATTGCTTAGTTTAATAATAGGTATTAGTTTTGCTTCATTGGGAGTATTGTTTCCTCATGTAGGACTTAGACTTTTAGGGGCAGAAGAAGAAGTTGTATCAGTCGGTGTTAGTTATTTAAGATTTAGATCTATAGGGATGATATTTGTCTTAATGGGCATGTCAGTTACTTCAATATTAAGAGGCTTAGGAGATACTATAACAGCAATGTATGTTAATGCTACAGTTAACATACTCAATATCTTGTTCAATTGGCTTTTTATATTTGGAATTTGGATTTTCCCTGAAATGGGAACAGGTGGTGCTGGTCTAGCTACAATGGTAGCGAGAATGCTAGGGTCCTTTGCTATGTTATATGTATTAACTCAAGGCAAGTCATATATCAGAGTGCCACTAAGTACTTTGAAAAAAGGATTTCATAAGAGTACAATTAAGAGGATACTTGATGTGGGTATTCCAGCTGGTATAGAATCTATTTTCTTGCGTGGCGCTATGATGGGCTTTACAGTAATAGTAGCAGGTTTAGGTACAAATTTATATGCAGCTCATCAAATTGCACTTCGTGCTGATTCATTGGCATTTATGCCAGGCTTTGGTTTTGCAGTAGCAGCTACTACCTTGGTAGGCCAAAATTTAGGCGCAAAACAGCCTGATGAGGCTAGAAGGGCAGGTAATGTTACAATTCTGATGGCTATGGCCATGATGGGCTTTGTCGGATTATTACTATTTATATTTGCTACTCCTGTGATGAGATTCTTTACAGATGAGATGGAAGTAATTGTCGCTGGAGCAGAAGTTTTGAGAATTATGGCCTTTGTTCTGCCATTTATGGGTGTAGCTAGAGTATCTGCTGGTGGACTTAGAGGTGCCGGTGATACCAAGTTTGTCATGTTTGGTACGGCCTTAAGCATCTTGTTAGCTAGAATCGGTTTAGCATACGTTTTAGTTAATGTTTTTGAACTGGGGCTGCCTGGTGCGTGGATAGGCATGTCTTTTGACCATTTATTAAGAGCGCTAATATTCTTTATTAGATGGAATAAGGGTAGATGGCAAGAGTTAATAGTATAAAAATTTTGGAGGTATATCAATGATAAGCACACTGATTAAAAATGCAAGAATAGTAGATGGTACTGGTGCTCCTTGGTTTAGAGGGGATGTTGCAATTAAAAACGATATTATTTTTGATATCGGAGCTAATTTGATGCATGAAGCAGTTAATGTAATTGATGCTGAGGATATGATAATAGCGCCAGGATTTATAGATATCCATGCTCATTCTGATTTTTCTTTGCCTGAAATTGGATTAGCTGATAGCAAGATTCTCCAAGGAGTAACCACTGATATTGGTGGTAATTGCGGTATAAGCCCTGCCCCCATAAAAGGCGATAAACTAGATTTAATTAAGAAATATACAGGGTTTTTGCGAGACGATTTATCTTGGGAGTGGACTAATTTTTCTGAGTTTTTAGATAATGTTGAGAAGTCAAGGCCAGCCATTAACTTTGCTAGTTTAGTAGGTCATGGGACATTACGAATAGCTGTGATGGGTTTTGATGATCGTAAACCAACAAAGCCAGAAATGGAAGAAATGAAAAAAATGCTTAGAGAGGCTATGGAAGATGGAGCCATTGGAATTTCTACTGGCTTAATTTATCCTCCAGGCTGTTATGCTGATACTGACGAACTATCAGAGTTAGTAAGCGAAATAGCTCCATATGGAGGGTTTTATGAGACTCATATGCGCAACGAAGGCGATGATGTTCTCAAGTCAATAGATGAAAGTGCTGAAGTAGGAAAAAGGGCCAATGTTCCAGTACAAATAGCTCATCATAAAGTAGTTGGAAAAAAGAACTGGGGAAAGTCAGATAAGACAATAGAAAAAATTATGCAGTATAGAGCAGAAGGTATAGATTTAGTTATTGATCAATACCCATACACAGCTTCATCAACAACTCTAACAACCATTTTTCCCCAGTGGGCTTTAGTTGGAGGGGTTGACAAGCTACTAGAAAGGCTTAATGATAAATCAATTAGAAGCAAGCTCAAAGCAGAGGTCTTAGACTCAATGAATGAAGATATGCAAGAGTTTTCTGATATTTTAATTGCTTCAGTTAGGACAGAAAAAAATAAGAAGTATGAAGGTATGACAGTAGCAAAAGCAGCTGAAGACAATCAGATGGAGCCTGTGGAGTTTGCATTTGATTTAATCATTGAAGAAGAAGCAGGTGTTGCAGCTGTTACTTTTGGCATGGATGAGGACGATGTTAGATATATCTTAGCAAATCCTTTTACCATGGTAGGCAGTGATGGTTCTGCAATGAGTTTAGATATACCAGGAAAGCCTCATCCAAGGACATTTGGAACCTTTACAAAAGTTTTAGAGAAGTATGCCTTAGAAGAGAATCTAATCAGTATAGAAGAAGCAATTAGAAAGATGACTTCTCTTCCTGCATCACGATTGAAATTAGCTAATAGAGGTATGATAAGACCTGGATTTAAGGCAGATTTAGTTATGATTTCACCAAAAGATTTAAAAACTTATGCTGACTATGCAAACCCGCAACAAGCACCTAGTGGAATTGTGAAGGTCTGGGTGAATGGACAATTAGCAGTAGATGATAGTAAGTTAACTGGTGTAAGAGCTGGGCAAGTCATTAGACATAAATAAGATATTTGGAGCATGTGATTTATTGTCACATGCTCTTTATTTTCTATGATATGATATAATTGATATAATAATAGAGGTGTGGTGATAGAAATGAAAATAGTTAGAGAGCCAGTAAGTGGCTATACTCACATATTAGGAGCTATATTATCTTTGATAGTACTCATTGCTTTAATTTACTCTGCCTTAACACACGGAAGTGTCAGGCATTTAGTTTCTTTTATAATATTTGGCATAAGCCTAATATGCTTATATACTGCTAGTGGTATATATCATTTAGTTCCAGGACCAGAAAAGCTGATTAAGAATTTAAGAAAACTTGACCATATGATGATTTTTGTGCTGATTGCAGGATCTTATACACCTTTTCTATTAGTTGCATTAACTGGTATTTGGAGAACTGGTATGTTAATTGGTATTTGGGCTATAGCAGTTTCTGGAGTTATTTTCAAAGCTTTTTGGTTAAATGCTCCACGCTGGTTATACACTGGTATTTACTTAGGAATGGGCTGGTTAGCATTAGTTGTAATTGTGCCTCTTGTTAGAGCTTTACCTCCTGGTGCAGTTTTGTGGCTATTTTTAGGAGGAGCTAGTTATACAGTCGGTGCAGTATTTTATGCCTTAAAATGGCCTAACCCAATACCGAAAGTATTTGGATTTCATGAAATATGGCATATATTCGTTCTTTTAGGAAGCTTTAGTCATTTCTGGGCAGTTTTTAGGTATGTTACTTATCTTTAATTAAAAGGAGATTATTGTGAATATTTTAAGGAAGTATTCAAGTAACAAAGTAATTAGCTATGTAATTAGTCTTTTGCAATCAATTGCAGAAGATGATTTAGCTGGGTTTAGTGCTGAGTTGACATATTATTTAGTTTTAGCAATATTTCCTTTTTTAATATTTTTAATAAATGTATTGTCTTTTACAGACTTAGGTGGACAAGCGCTTATTTTAGACTTTACCCAATACCTACCAGGTGATATAGCAAGAATTATTTCTACAGTAATAAGCGAAACTGTAGAAGCTAGAAGTGGAACAGTTTTAGCACTGGCTATAGTTGGTACATTGTGGTCCTCAACAAAAGGTAGTCGTTCTATTATTAAAGGTTTGAACAGGGTATATAATGTGGAAGAGAGAAGATCTTTACCAAAGCTTTATCTAGCTTCTTTGGTATATGTGCTTGTCCTTTCTTTGATTATAATCCTCTCAATTATTTTGCTTGTTTTTGGGGAAGTTATTGCCCAGGCAATATTTAACTTTTTTGGATTAGCTGACAACTTTTTTACTTTATGGACTTTTATGCAATATGGTATTAGCATTTTTATGATTTTTATTACTTTTATGTTTTTATATAAACATGCTCCTAATATAAAGGTAAGCTTTAAGCAAGTTTGGAAAGGATCACTTTTTGCTCTATTTGGTTGGATAATAGTGTCTAGAGGCTTTGCATTTTATGTTAATAACTTTGCAGATTATCAGGTGGTTTATGGGAGTATTGGAGGAATGATTGTGTTTTTGTTATGGCTATATTTCTCTAGTATGGTAATTTTGCTTGGTGGAGAGATTAATAAAATAGAGTACTTTAAGAAAGAAGGAAAAAAAGATGTATGAATATAAGTTTTACAGAATTGATTTGAAGATTAAGATTAGAGGTGCAGTTTTAGAGGAAGATTACCAAGAGATAGTTAAGGATCATGCTAAACAAGGCTATAGATTAGTGCAAGTATTTGCCCCGCCAATCAAAGGGTATGGAGTTGCTGATTATTTTGAACTAATATTTGAAAGAAAAATACAATAGTTAATGCCTAAACTAATATAAGCTTAGGCATTAGCTCTTACTTAAGAATAGCTGTAATTATATGTTCGTTAGATTCAAAGTCACTTTCGTTAAAAGAAAGGGTGTAGCTTATATCATGATGATCTAGAGCTAGAACTAGATGCTTAACAGCAATACCCATATCTATATAGTTAAGGTTTTTGAGAACAATTCTTTTGATAATGCCTGGCTTTGCTTTATATAATGATATATTATCATCAAACTTAATTCGCCAAGGTTGAGAATTAATTGCTGATGGAGAGTACTGGATAGATTTAAATATTCCACTGTCAATTGCTTCACTATCTAAGATAAGGTCTGTACTAGCAAGTCTTCTGAACTCACTTTCTTTTCTATATGGAGAAACTTCAGCTTTACCAAAAGCAATAAGTGACAATACATTCTGATTATGTGAGAAAGTGTTTCTTAGTCCTTTTTTATCAAAGTTTGCTCCTATCCAGCAGGTTCCTAGTTCTTCACTTGTTAAATAAAGTAAAACATCTTCTCCAACATAACCTGCATCAAGAAGTCCTTCTCTACTTTGGTCTCCAAAAATCACTAGATAATGTGGAGCAACTATTTTTCCATAACTTCCTACATATCCAGATAGCATTGTTTGAGCTTTATCCCCATCAATTAATTCAAAGTTGATTTTAGTACCAAATAAGCCAGTTTGCTTTTTAGCATAGTTAAGTATTCTATCTAAGAGCTTCTCAGATAAAATTTTCTCCTGATACTTTCTAGTAGACTTTCTGATGAAAATATTATCATAAAGACTCA
>PWPR01000051.1 GCA_003557085.1 Clostridia bacterium
CAACTCCAGAATGGCAGGAAAAATGCAGCTACACAACAGACTAGCGTTTGATCCTTTAGGCATGCCAATGATGTACGTATTTGAGTGCTGCGAGAACTTTATTAGGACTATACCGAGTCTTATTTATAGCGAAGCGGTGCCAGAAGACATTGACACAGACCAGGAAGACCATATATACGATGAAACTAGGTATATGTTAATGGAGCACCTCATACCAGCTAGAAAAAACTATTTTGGTCCAGGAACAACTTTACCAGAAGCGTTAATAACTAGAAGAAATGAAAGAGGCCGTGACCACGACTTCTTAAGCATGAAATAAAGGAGTGGAAAAATGAGTGAACAATCAAGACCACCAAACCAAGAGATACCCAAAATAGAAGAAAAAGAAACTAAAACAAGTGAAAGCCAAAGAGGTAGAAGTGCTGGTGAAATAAGCGAAGAAGCACTAATGATAGACACTATTGAAAAAGCAGGAGAATATTTTGCTGCACAATCTCCTTTAAGGCAAAGACTAAAAAAGAATGAAAGATATTATTCTACTTTGCAGTGGGACGAGTACAGTAGCAAGTCAAATGTTGAAAAAGCACCAGAACCAACATCTAACTACATATTCAGTGTTTTACTAGACCGACACGCCGACATGATGGATAATATGCCTACTCAGAATATACTACCTAGAGATGAATCCGCAGTTGAAGAAGCTGGGAAGCTAAAAAATATCATACCGAGGGTATTTGAAATTAACGAATATCACGAAACCTATTCTGATAAGATTTGGGACATTATAAAACAAGGATATGCTATTGAAGGAGTCTTATTTGATCCTACGGCAGACAACTCACTAGGAGAAATTGCTATCAGGCTTATCGATCCTATGGGATTCTTATGGCAACCAGGAGTTTCAAGACTACAAGATAGTGAAAACATATTTGTAATATCAAACGTGCCAAAACATAAAATAATGTCTGAAACTGGAGAAGATGACTTCACAAATGACAAGAATAAAATTAAATCTATATCTTACCCAAGCATTGACGGGGAGGTTAAATTTGATGATACGGATAACGTTTTAGTTATTGATAGATATTACTATGTCGATGGTGAGTTAAACTTCTGTAAGGTAGTAGGAAATAAGCTAGTATACAGTACAGAGCTAGACGACAGTAAAGAATTTGACTGCTTATATGCTGATAATAAGTACCCCTTTATTATAACTACGCTTTGGAAAGTTAAAAATTCATTAGCTGGCTTTGGATTTGTTGATGTACTTGAGAAGATTCAGATATATGTTGATAAAACAGACCAGGCTATAAGTATTAACACAGCTATGCACGCTATGAGTAGGTACCTTATTAGAGATGGAGTTGCTATTAACGAAGAAGACCTTAAAGATTGGTCAATACCGTTTGTTAAAATAGGTCAATCTAATAGGATAACCGATGTAATAAAGGACATAAGGCCAACTGAAATGCCTCAGTATGTAATAGGCCATAGAAAAAGCAAGATTGATGAAATGAAAGAGATTAGTGGCTCAAATGAGTTTTCTAGAGGAGAAACTGGCGGAGGCGTTACAGCTGCTGCTGCAATTAAAGCTCTCCAAGAAGCAGGAAATAAAATATCTAGAGACATTCTTAAAGGAATATATCATAGCCATAAATTGCTGGTATATAAAATCATTGAAAGAATCAGAGAGTTTTATTCAGAGCCAAGAACTTTTAGAATTCCAACTGATGAGCCTGATAAGTTTCAATTTATAGAGTACACAAACGAAAACTTAATAGAAAAAAGAATATATCGAGAGGAAAAAGCAGAGTACACAGATGAAGATCAGTTTACCATTGAACGTCCAGAGTTTGACATTATGGTAGAAGCTGAAAAAGTGAATCCATTTTCACAGATGGCCAACAACGAGCTTGCAATTACTCTTTACCAGCTAGGATTCTTTAACCCTGATAGAGCAGTAGAGGCTAGAGCTGCACTCACTATGATGGATTTTGAGCAAATTGAACAGATTAGAAACATTATAGACAAAGAAGATCAAAGAGCACAGATGATGGAACGACTTGCTGAAAAAATACAAATGTTAGAACGAGGAATGCAGGGGATGGCTCAACAACAACCAGCACCCCCTCAACCTGGAGAGCCTCCTATGCCTGGAATAGAGCAATGACTGAAATAACTATATATGGACAACCTGATAAAAATAACAAAACTATTTGTGGAACTAACATATATAAAGTTGAAATAAAAAACCACTCAGAACTTAAAGAGCTATGCAATGCTATCAGCACTTTATCGTATTCATTAGGCAATTATGTTTGGAAGGCTGATCTTAAAAATAACAGAGTTGAAAGCGACTCTATTGAGATTAATACTGAACATTTTATTGATAAAGAAAAAGGAGTATTTGTTTTTGAGATAAAAAGAGGAATATCAGACAACATTAGAATAGCTTTTGATTTTTTCTTCTTAAGTATACAAATGCTAATAGCTAGTTACCCTGACATGATTAAGCTAAAATTAAAGCAGGGTAACAGAGATTAAAAAAGCTTGTGTTTAGATATGTTATTTAATATAATAAAGTTAGACACGTGGGAAAGACCACAGATGACGCGAGGGAAAGACCTCAGAAGGGAGAAACACGATGTTAAAACTTTTTGATTTCTACATTAACTTATTTGGCGACGGAGAAGGATCTGAGGGCGGAGAATCACAAGCTGCCGAAAGTCCAGAGCAAAGTAATGAATCTCAAAAGCCTCAAAACCAAGCTGAAAAAGGTGTCGCTAACCAAGAGGAAGAAGAGAAATTTCAATTCTTTGACAAAGTTGTTGAAAGTAATGAAGAAGAAGGCGAAGAAAATCAGCCAGATGTTGATGCAGAAAAAGCAAGCTTTGAAGACTTAATCAAAAAGGAGTACAAAGAAGATTACGAAGCAAAACTGCAAGAGCATTTATCGAGAAGACTAAAAAACTACAAGCAAAAAGAGTCTAAGCTAGATTTATACGAGCCAATAATTGATTACATAAAAGACTATACGGGCATGGACAACATCGAAGAGGCCTTTGAAAAACTCCAATCTGAAACGCTAGAAGAAATAGCCATAAGCAAAGGTTACCCAAGTGTTGAAGCGTATAAGGAAGTTAGGGAACTTAAAAACACAATTAAAAACATAAACAAAACTGCTGCTCCTGAAGCTCAAAGTTATAATGCGGAATATGTAAGACAGCAAATGATAGAGCAAGAAGCGGCAATGCGAGATGAGTTTCCAGGCTTTAAGGTCATAGATTATTTACCCCCTATGGATAGCGAAGGCAGAATACTAGACAACCCTAGTAAAGAAAGCTCTAGATTTTTAGAAAACCTCAAAAATGGAATGCAGGTGCGAACAGCCTATATTGATGCTTATTATGATAAAATCATCAAAGAAGCTAAGCAATCTGCAATAAAAAATACTACTAACAATATTAAAAAGCGAAGCTCCAGACCAAGTGAACTTGCTGCTAGTGGCGGATCGCCCGTTTACAAGCTTAACAAGGACATAAGTGCAATGTCAGACGCTGAGTTTATAGCATTCAAAAAAGAAAAGAAAAGACTTGCTGAAAAAGGCATAGACATATTAAGGAGCTAAAAAAAATAGGAGGACATCATGAACACTGAAAAACTATTTAAGCTAGATTTGAATTTATTTAATTTGAATACTAGATCAACTTTAGAAGACGGCGTAAAAGAATATTACGATAAGAATCTTTTAATCAACGCCAAACCTAACCTTGTTCACTCACAGTTTGGGCAAAAAAGGAAGATTCCTAAGCGTGGCGGAAGCAAGATTGAATTTAGAAGATTCTCTAAGCTTTCAAAAGCTACTACACCATTAACCGAAGGAACCCCGCCCACATCTACAAGCTTAGTAATTAATTTGCTTGAAGCTACTCCATTACAATTTGGTGCATGGGTAGAAGTATCTGATTTACTACAAACTCAAGCACTTGATGATGTTTTAGAAGAAAGCTCTAACTTACTAGGCATGCAGGCAGGAGAAACACTTGATACAATTGTTAGAGATCCTTTGCATGAAGGTACTAACGTAATGTATGGAGATGGTTTATCCAATATAGATTATAGACATGAGTTAGTAGGCGGAGATTCTACTCCAGCAAACAACAACTATTTAACTCCTCAGGGAGTAAAAAATGCTGCTAGAATACTAAGAAACAAGCTAGCTAGTATGTTTTCAACAGAAGGCTCTAAAGCGTATATTGCAATTATTCACCCAGACTTAGCTTTTGACTTAACTGAGTCAGATGACTGGATTGATGCAAGTCTTTACGGTAAGCCTGAGCAGATCTTTAATGGTGAAATTGGTAAACTTCACGGAGTAAGATTTGTAGAAACTACTGAAGCTAAAATCATTCACGCACCTAACTTGTTAGGAGACACAAGAAACTTTGTCTTTGCTTCAAACTCAACTGCTACTGTAACACTTAAGGGTCAAGCACTAACAGAGGCTCAAGCAGATTCTTTAGTTGGTAGATATGTAATTATTGAAGAAGAAAAGTTTAAGATCGAAGATGCAAATGCAGGTGCAGCAAATAGTGCTACAATAGTCTTAGATGGCACTCCAACTGCTTCTGAAGACGACATTATATACCCAGGTGAAGCAGGAGCCAAGGGAAGAGATGTTTACTCAGTATTGTTTATCGGGAAAGACTCTTATGGAGTTGTAGATGTTGAAGGCATGAACCTTGAAATGATTTACAAAGGACTCGGAGAAGGTGGAAGTGATCCACTAAATCAAAAAGCAACTAATGGTTGGAAAGCTATGCAAATATCTAAGATCTTAAATGACAACTGGATATTGAGAGCTGAAGTCGCTTCATCTTTTGGAGCTAATTAAAAAATAATTAACAGATTGGAGTTTTTCAAATGGCTGGAAAGACTGAAGAAGCAAAAAAACTTGAAAAATTAAAAAAGAAAAAAGAAAGACTTGCTGCAAAAAAGAAAGAATTAGTAGAAATTATCGTACCTCCATATGGAGAGGGTAGCCTTCCCACTGATAAGTATCTTTCTATAAACGGCAAAACTATTACCATACAACAGCATGAAACTGAATTTAACGTTGTAAAAGTGCCAAGGCCTTATGCTGATCTATATGCTAATACTCAAATGGCTCAGAGAGTTACACAGCAAACAAGAAGGCTGATGCAGCAAAGAAATGAACAGTAGGTAGAATTAAATGAAAGAACAAGAGATACAAAGAATGATCGAAGAAGTAACGAGCAATGTGATTACATATATTAGGGATGTAGAGTCACAAATGCTTTCAAAAACGTTACTAAATTCAAGAATTCAAAACTCTATAATATTAACGGGTAAAATTAATGGTGCAAACATAACGTACCACATGGCTAACATCTTTTTTACTGGATCAAGCGGTCAAGAGTTAGTCTTGCCACCCAATGATGTAAGAGCTTTTGTAATAGAGATTTCAGGTGCAGGCAGTAACGCTTCTCTTGTAATTCCTAAACCTCCTTCTGGAACTAAAGTATATATTATATTTAATGATTCAATGACAAACAATGTTACTGTTAAAGCACCTGGCAAAAACGGTATATCTATTAATAGCAACCAAACTAAAACAATTTATTATAGCAATTTAAGCGAAGACTATAAAATAGTAGATTAAAAAACATAAATATATCGTGAGTTGCACCTGAAGGCAACTGCAAATTCAAGGTGGCCATGAGCTGCCTTTTTTACTAGGAGGAATATTATTATGCCGAACAGAAGACAAATATTAGACGCCATACAAAACGCACATACAACAAACGAAGGCTTTTTTCACAAAACATTTACTTTAGACGGAAGCAAACAAAAGCTTTCATTCCCTGAAAGTGTAGAGGAAGGCTTGCTATCAACAAACGTTGTTGTGTCTGCTGATTTATCTAATGCAAACCCAGTAAAAGTTGGAAATAAAGAACTTACAGATACAAATTTTTTAGTTGAATTAAGTGCAGGAGATAGCGTTCAGATAAAAGTAGATAATCCAAATGTGATATATGTAATAGGAACTGAATCAGAAAAAATCACTTGCGGCGGAGAGCTATTTAGGTGGCTAAGGTAAGGAGTGAGTAAACATTGAAGATTAATAGAAGAGCAGTAGGCGAAGATAGAATAAAAACGATTGAAGGTCGAATAGAAACGAATGAAGGTCTAATAGAAACGAATGAAGGTCTAATAGATACCAATAAGATAGATGCAGATACTAAAATAGCTAAACTACAAAAAGAAAAAGACCAACTACAAAAAATAGTTAATGAAGCTAATCCAAATAGAGAGCCGATGCAGTATGTTGAGGGTTATGAAG
>PWPR01000164.1 GCA_003557085.1 Clostridia bacterium
CTTCCGATCTGTACTCACGCTCGAATCTGTAAAACTTTGTCCTAAAACACTAAACTCATGACCATTTATTAAGTTTCCTTTTGTCAAAATAGGCAACTTAGATGATTCTGTTGTGTCATCATACTCTTTCTCTTCATAACTTGCTGTTATTTCAATCTCTCTCTTATTAATAATTCCATTTGCAGTGTTTAGTGACACCTGATAATTACTTGTAACATCTTCTTCATTATTATAAATTGTTATTGATGGTATCAAACTATGATTTCCAACTTCTATACCCGAAAAAACCTGACTAAGCTGAGCTACATCTCCTCTTGATGTAGCTATCTGCCCTGAACTTATACTTGGTACAGCTAAAGAGTTTGTGTTACCATCATATGTTTTACTGCTTGGAGTAGCTGACACTACAATTGATCTAGCATTTATTTCTAGTGTTCCTTCTACCATATGTAAATCATAGTTGTGGCTTGTTTCATCATCAATAATATACCTGATGAAGTAGCTTCCTACATTTTCTCCTGTTTCTCTGTAGATTATGAAATCTCCAAGTGTATTAAAGTCTTCTCCACTAGCAAAATCCATTCCACCATTCGTGTTGCAATCAGACCTTGCAGTGAAGTCAGGATCTATTCTATTATATTCTTTAGTTTTGTCTTCTAAAGTTATTGTCAATGGTCTTCTATTTATATCTGCTGTTGCAGACCCTTCACTTGTTACAAGGTTGTAGTTATTATTATCTCCACCTATTTGTAGGCCCAGATTAGTAAAGGATACTAATTTATTTTGCCCAGACTGTTTAGAGTCAAAGTTTGCTGTATAGAGTATTTCTAAATTATCTATCTCAAGTGCGTCTGTAATAAATTCTCCTACTGCGTCAGTTGAGCCATCATAAATTTTATCATAGGCTACAAACTCAGTAATGTTTAGGCTTCTCTTTTGAATAGTTCCTTCACCAGTGACTTTTCCTTTTGGCAAATTATAATTACTCAGATCTCCACTTATTAAAGTAAAGTCTGCTGCTGATAAATTTGCTTCTATATTATTTACCCCTGCATTCCTTGATGAAAAAACACCTGATGTTTGATTTATAGAAATACTATCTGACCCCACTAAGCCAAATATACTATAATCTGCTTCTGATAATGTTACCGATTTATTCCCATCATATGTTTTTGTCGGGTTCCCAGATATAGATGCAGTTAGTGTTTTCTTTTCAACAACTAGAGTTCTTGAAACGGTATTAGCTGAATTGTAAAGAGAGTTACCTTCCTGATAAGCAGTTATAACTGTATTACCTGCACCATTAATAGTAACCGTATTTCCTGATATTGTAGCTACATTTGAATCTGAACTCTGAAAGCTAACAGGCAGACCTGAAGATGCTGTTGCAGTAAGATTGAAGCTACTGTCACCATATGTTTTGCTTTGTAAGCTTGTAAACGCAATAGTTTGATCAGCTTTCTCAACTGTAACGTCTGATGACAAACTTAGAGCCCTGTAGTCTTCTCCATTATTAGAGACCCCTCCATCATCTTTGATATAAGTTAAAGTAACTGTCCTTACTCCTGGGGTAGGAGGTATATTTACATTCTCATATGCCATAGCATTAATTATGCTGTCAACTTCGTGTGGTAATACACCTGATAGACTATTTAACTCTACTGTTAAGGAGCCTGAATTACTAACGCTATAGGTAAATGTATTGTTAGAAGTAGTTCCATCTTGACCAGCAACTAGTGGAATAGTAGTTCCATCAAAAACTATTCTCTCAAAATCGTTATCAATAACTCCATTTACTGTGAAGCTGATATCTGTTATTCGTTGACCTACCTCAGGTGCGCTAGTTAAAGCATTCCTAAAAAGTGTTTGTGCTGATTCACCCATTTTATAAGATGGATTACTTGGGGTTGCTGACAAATTAGGCGCACAGTTCACAGGTATAATATCTACTGCAACTGATGAACTAATCTTTGATCCTTCGGCTGGACTTGCAGTAACATTAATAGTGCGATTAAGTACTGGGTCACAAGAAGAGCTATAGTAAGTTAATCTTTGAGCAATTGCTGTTGCTACCGAGTCGTCTGCACCAGAACCAAAAACTCTAATATTATCGATAAAAAACTCTGCTCCTAGAAGTCTTCCTCCTGTATAATCAAATGAACCATTTATAAAATGAAACTTATACTCACCTGTAGCTGGTATAGTACCAGTTGAAGTAGTCCAGCCTTGACTATCTCCTCTCCCATAAAAAAGTAAAGTTCTATTATTATTGCTGGTATTAATTAGATAACCATACACTTCATAATCATCATAAGACCCAGAAGCTCTCCAATCAAGAGCTAAAGAATCTCCTTCGTAGGCAGTAAAGGTCTCACTAAAAACCTCTGGTCCAAATGCAGAACCGTAAAGTGTAGGGTTAGCTGGATTTGTGCCTATAAGCCACCCATATGAATAAAGTCTTAGTGCTCTTCCACCAGTAGCTAGGCTGTCATTAACAATTGCTGTAGTAAATGTTGCCTCACCTGTTCCATTACTATTTAGCGAAACTCCCCTACTTGTTTCGCCCTCATAACCTTGAGCGCCAGTGCTATAGTATCTATCTGATATATAAGAGTACCCTGGGCCTGTTATTGTATAATTTGGATATGCTCCACTGACTGAAGTATATTTATTACCAAGTGTTCTTGGAAACAAACTAGCATTGGTAACATGACTATTATTGACTGTCCATCCAGGTATGTCGGTACCAAACCCTTCAGTAAATTTCGCATTTTCTAGAGGTGATGAGAAATTAACTCGAAGTTTCTTACCATTTTCACCGTTGTGATTATTGTCTACTGTTCCAATTACACGAGCACGAGATCCATCACCTAAGTATACATTGGTACCAACTATACTAACTACACCATAAGATGTACTTTCACTTGAATCAACCTTTAAACCCAATCTCTCTGAGTTAGTAGCTCCATCAATTTCAAAATCAATATAGCCATCTGTGAAGTCCCCACCACCAGTAATCGTTATATCAGTCGCTATTAAGGTAGCTGGAGATCTTTCAATATATAGACTTGGCGAAGCTTCAGCAAAATCTATATACCCAAAAATGCTTGAGATCAGTAGTGTCAAGAGAAGTAGTAATGCAAAATTGCTTTTTTTCAAAAAATTAACCCCCGTTCAAATTTGAAATCAAAATTAACACATTCAGTTTATCGATAAACAACATTTGGATTAGATCTTCCTTTGTAAGATCAGCAATTATGTCTTAGCCTTTCTTACATATATATTAAAATTTCTTTTAATAAAATATTCTGGAAGATATCTTTGTCTTTGATCTTTTCAGCAACTCTCTTAATGATACTTAATTTACATCTTTTACATGTAGAGATGCTATCAAGAGTATCATTGTCTTCAATTTATGATTCATGTTTTACACAGCTTTAATAGGCCTTCTATATTTCCTTGCAAATCAACTACTTAAATGGATTGATAAATCCAAGAAGCTATTTTTCATACTGGAATCTATGAATCTCATTATTTGGATTTATTGTATCAGAAGATGTTAACCAAAATTTAAGCAAAAATCGCTCCTATGAAAGCGTGAGTTGCTCTCATATGCAAATTAATAAGTGAAATCACCAATTAGACTAACTTGAACACTGAAATGCCTACTTTAGCCATTTTTTGTTTAAGTAAATTTTATTGATTTTTGTACTTTTACTTAAATATTTTCAAACTAGGGTAGTAAAGATAAGCCCGAAAATAATTAGACTTAAGTATTAAATGACCTTAATTTGCTTTCATCATTAGAGCTAATAAGTGAGCACATATGACTTTTAAACACTTAGCTATTGATGAGCTTGAAGTGATAGAGACATACTACTATCAAAATGCAGCTTATGAACAAATAGTGCTATAATTTAATAGAATTACCAGATAGTCAAAAAGACTACATATGAGAGAAGCTGGCTTAAAGCTGCATCCTTGATTTAGTAATTCCAGACAAAAAAATATTGACCGTTCTATGAGAATATTGCATTGATAGTTAAACCAAGTAATATTTAATGCAAAGAATTACCTATAAAGGCAAAAGGCAAACTTAATAACACGAAAAAGGTACATGCCAATCAAGTTTTTACTTTAGTTCTATCAAAGAAAGTAAGATTTCTTTTGTTGTAGAAATGGGTTTGCTCTCTCAGAAGGCGAACCTTTTGTAGAGTGCTGTCATAAAAGCATAGTTATTATATCAACTACACATTTTCCTAAAGAAATTATTGCTTTGCAAACAATATAATGACGTCGATACAGCTATAAGTGGCTTTCTTGAAGATATCCCAAAGAATCTTTTCAATTCTATTACTTTTGCAAATAGATAAGATTTTCCTAGCTGAAAAGACAACTGTAAAAAACAATGTTTTGCTGATTTTGGTGCATACTCACAAAAATTTTTGGGAAGTGGAGGTGCGCCAAAGAGTTTGGATTTAAATAAAGTAAATCCGTACTATGTTAACTCAATAGTTGACATAAAAACATAGTATTAAGAATATAACTAAATTGCCGAGTACTTTAAGAGATGATTAAGGAGCACGTTAAGAAAGGGCAACTCTTTTAGTTTAATTTGACAAAAAAAACTCTCTTTATTAGAGAGAGTTTTTAGAAATATAATTTATGTCATGGTCTCATACATTATCGTAAAACTCTGTGAACTCGTCGTTTTGCTTCAAGTACTCGTTATAGATTTGATAGTGTCTCAATGCTTTAGACTTTTGGCTTGTCTGTAAGTAGTAGTTTAACAACATGTCAGTTATCTTATTAAAATGTGGGTCTAGCTGAAAGGCTTTTAATAAAGCTGCCTCATGATTAACATAGTCTTCTCTTTCAAGGCTCTGTTCAGCAACTAGCATAAAGATGTCTACTAAACTATTATTTACTTGTTGCTTTTCATTAAGCAACCATTCGTAGTCATAACCTTCCAAATATTCTCCTTCATACCGATTGCTAAAATCTACAAGCTCCTTATAGCTGAAATTATCAATGTTTAATCTAACATACTCTAAGTTCTTTAAGTCAAAGTTAGCATCTCCTATTATTGCTCTATACTCACTATCAATTAAAATTTCACCTCTGTTTATTCCATAATCTTTTAATGCCTTTCTAATGTTATATATATTGTTATATAACTGTCTAGTAGCAACTTCATAATCATACCCTCTCCATAAATTCTCAATTAATGTGTCTCTTGTCATTTTCTTATTATTATGAAGTAGAAACAAAAAGAGCTCTTCTGTCTTCTTTGCTCTTAAAGAAATCTTCTCTAAACCTTTATATCCTATAAATACTTTTCCAAATAATTTAATCTCTAAAATACTCTGAAAAGATTCACTTATTGACATAGTTAAGAACTCATCAAACTTTACCCTACTACTTGTATGCTTGCTATTTCTTACATCATCTATAACTATGAGACTTCTGTCATCATCCCTTATTAGCTCTATTATTTTACAATCAGATTTATACTTAGTAAGCTCATTTTTTAAAATAGCTTTTTCATTTGAACATGTTTCTCCAGCTATAGCTATTAAGTTTATATTTAAGTATTTTATAACACTTACTAATAAATTGATATTAGAAAACACACCTACCAAATTGATTACGTTATTCAATTCTAAAATTCTTTCTATTTGGGTACATTTACATGATTCAGTTCTAAGTAGCAATGTATTAAATCTATCCAATTTCATAATTTTATACCTCCACGACGTCTTTTGATGCAATACTGACTATCTATGTTTGGATTTTTCTATTCTTGTCAGCTACTTAAGCTTTAAGTGTTTAGCTGACTATAATTGTTTCGATATAAGAATCAATTTTCCTTCTATGCTCTAAGTTTTATTATTAGAACTAACATTCTTTAGAACTCTTATACTCATCCAAGTCATTAAGTATTAAGTAAGCTTAGTGATAAATAAGCAAATCAAGATCTCTTGAGAAAGAAAACGATTACTATCTATTTAAGGCTTACAATACTACTTCTTACTTCAATTATATTTACAATCTATAATAGTAATTTTTCAATATCAGTTTACATAGATACAGAAAATTTTGATGTTTTTGGCATAGGTGTAGTGCACAAAAGCTGTAACAACAATATTAATTTACTTAGCTAATATAAACTATGCTTCTTATGTAGTAAAGAAACAAATACTGTATTAATGAGGTTGCTTTTGAAGCAAGACAGGATAAAAACATATACGCTGTTTTCTTATCACCAGTCA
>PWPR01000023.1 GCA_003557085.1 Clostridia bacterium
CTGTAGTCGTAATTTCGCTTTTTTTCTTGTCATCAATTAGTTGGATATTAATTTTTGTAGTGTTTTCAAAAACACTTTGATGTATTTCAGAATTAGCAAACCTAGTTAAACCTTCCACAAGCCCATTGATTAGAACCCTGGAGTCATAGTCCCTAGTTTTTTTGAGTACCGAGTCAATTATCTTATAATAATCAATTCTAGTTAACATTGCCAACACCTACCTTCACCTGTCTAAATCTTGCTGGAGCACAACCATGGCCAACATGCATGACTTGACCAGGTTCTCCTTTGCCACAGTTGGGTGTTCCAAACATAACATAATAATCTTTGTTAGCTACCCCATCACAACTTTTCCAAAACTCTGGTGTTATACCTGAGTAAATAGGGTTTTTAAATATCTTTCCGGTAAGTTTTCCATTCTTAATTTCATAAGCTATTTCTGTAGCGAATTGAAAGTTCAATCTTTTATCGTCAATGCTCCAACTTTTATTTGTTTCTAATAGTAATCCATTTTCTATGTCTGAAATTAACTCATCAAGAGTAAAGTCTCCAGGTAAAAGATTTATATTTGTCATTCTAACAATTGGAATTCTATTCCAACCAGAGGACCTAGCAGTTCCATTAGAGCTTTGGCTTATTGCTGGTGCTGTATCTCTAGAAGAAGTAAAGCCTTTAAAAACACCTTTAGTAATGAGTGGAGTTTTTTGAGCTTTTACTCCTTCATCGTCATAACCATAGGTACCTAATCCTCTAGGTGAAGTAGCATCAGCAACTATATTGACATGCTCTGAACCATATTGGAAATTATCAACCATTTCCGGTGATAAGAAACTGGTTCCTGCATATCCCGCTTCATAGCCAAGGACTCTATCAAGCTCTGTTGGATGTCCTACACTTTCATGTATTTGTAAGAATAGTTGAGTACCATCAATAACCAAATCATAAAATCCACTTTGACATTCTTCTGCATTGAGTAAGTCTTTTGCCTCATGAGCAATTTTTGGTGCGTTATTGACAAAGTCTAGTTCTTTAATATACTCGTATCCAGCAGTATGGTAATTTCCTCTTGCTGAATTAGGATATGATCTTACTTGCATATCACTTTGACTCGCAGCAGCAGCTTGGATTCCACCTCCAGAAATGACTATAGTCTGCCTAATAAAAGAGCCATCTGTATCTGCAAACACCTTATTTTCTTTTGAAAATCTTAAGAATCCAGAAGTCTTCGCAAGCTCTGTTTTTGCACGCATAGCTTTCTCAGCTGCTAATAGTAAATCAATCTTATCTCTTTTATCAACCTCAAAAGGGTCTTCTTTAAATGCTGAAGAGTAGTTATCAACAACTGCTTCTTTTTCTGATAATTTAACAGGATTCTTTAGAGTCATCGCAGATGCTTTAGCTATTTCAATCGCTTTATCGGCAACCCATTCCATATTCTCAAAGTCCTGTGAGCTAGCAAATCCCAATGCTCCTTGATAATATACTCTAATTCCATAGCCTATAGACCTATCAGTTAAAAGCTTCATTACGTTTAGATTTTCAGTGATAATTTCTTCTACAATCATATCTGACATTCTTACATCAGCGTAATCTACGTCTTGCGCTTTCAAATACTCCAGTATTTTGTCTAATTTTTTTTGCATGGCCTAACCTCCTTAATTATTTCGGGTTTCTTTACTATTTACTACTTTAATTATACATCAAACTAAAGCATGTTGCATATATCTCTTTTATTAAAGTAAAAAGCTTGGCAAAAACCAAGCTTTTAGTCGAAATATGCTACTGCCCTAACAGGTGAGCCTTCTCCATATTCAATTTTCAAAGGTAGCGCAATAAAAATAAAGTCTTTCCCCAAAAGTTTATCTAGGTTTTTTAAATTCTCTACAATCATTTTTTCATTACCTAAGATTAAATGGTGATTAGAAAAGTCTAAGTTGCCATACTTATCAACATTGCCTGTATCAATGCCAATTCCTTTTATTGATGACTTTGCTATTTTTTTTGCTAAATTATCTGATAAAAAAGGGGCTTTAGTGAAATAACTATCTCTGCCCCAGAATTTATCGTGACCAGTGTAAAAAAGCAAGTAATCATATTCCAAATGTCTGTTAGTTACTGCATTGAAGAGAATTTCAGAGTCAATAATATAGTCCCTAGCGTCAATCACAGTTGCTTTACCAAGGCATTTACTTAACTTTACATTCTCTGCAAATACTTTCTTATCGCCTAAATGAGAAGGGCAATCAATATGTGTGCCTAAATGAGTATTTATTGCCATGCTTGTAACAAATATATTCATTTTAGCTAGTTTTGAGTTCAACTTAAATTTAGGAGACTCATCTCCCGGATAAACAGACATTTTGTTATGTAAGGCGTGACTTAAGTCTACTATTTTCATACTAAAACTCTGCTGAGTTTGGAGTTCTTGGGAATGGAATAACATCTCTAATATTGCTTATTCCTGTAAGGTACATCAGAGCTCTTTCAAATCCAAGACCATACCCAGCATGTCTTGTACTACCATAGCGTCTTAGATCTAAATACCATTCATAATCCTCAATGTCTAGATCCATTTCTTCTATTCTTCTTTCAAGAACCTCTAACCTGTTTTCTCTTTCACTTCCACCAATAATCTCCCCAATACCAGGGACTAAAAGATCCATAGCAGCAACAGTCTTATTGTCATCATTAAGTCTCATATAAAAAGCTTTAATCTCTTTAGGGTAGTTAATAACGAATACTGGCTTTTTATATACCTTCTCTGTAATATATCTTTCATGCTCTGATTGCAAGTCTGCTCCCCAGTAAACAGGAAATTCAAACTTAACATCAGCTTCCTTGAGAATATCTATTGCTTCTGTATAGGTAATGCACCCAAAATCTGAATTAACAATGTTTTCAAGTTTCTTAATCAACCCTTTTTCTATGAACTTATCGAAAAATTCCATTTCTTCTGGACAGTTTTCTAGCACATAGCTGATTAAAAATTTAAACATATTTTCGCCAACACGCATGTTATCTTCTAAGTTTGCAAAAGCCATCTCTGGTTCTATCATCCAAAACTCTGAGGCATGTCTAGAAGTATGAGAATTTTCAGATCTAAAAGTAGGACCAAAAGTATATACATCTCTTAATGATTGCGCAAATCCTTCTACATTAAGTTGTCCACTTACAGTTAAGAAAGTCTCTTTCCCAAAGAAGTCTTTTGTAAAATCTACCTTATTATTTTCATCTCTTGGTATATTATCATAGTCAAGAGTGGTTACTCTAAACATTTCTCCTGCACCCTCACAGTCACTTCCAGTAATAATTGGAGTGTGAACATAAACAAAATTGTTTTCATTGAAAAATTTATGTAGTGCATAAGCAGCTACAGATCTTACTCTAAATACAGCAGAAAATGTATTGGTTCTTGGTCTTAAGTGCGCTATTGTTCTTAAAAACTCAAAAGAGTGTCTCTTCTTTTGAAGAGGGTACTCTGGAGAAGATTCTCCTTCTATGATTATCTTTGTTGCTTTAATTTCAAAAGGTTGCTTAGCATTTGGAGTTAGCACGAACTGCCCTTCTATCACCAATGCACTGCTAATATTTAGCTTTGATACTTCAACAAAGTTTTCAAGGTCACTATCATAAACAATCTGCAGATTTTTGAAAAAACTTCCATCGTTTAGCTCTATAAAGCCAAAGTTTTTTGAAGGACGATTGCTTCTAATCCACCCTGTTATAGTAATTTGCTTGTCAGTAAACTCATCTGTATTTCGATACAGTTCTTTGATAGTAGTTGCGCTATGCATGCTTATTCCTCCTTTAAAAATATAAAATCTTTCAATCCTGTAAAGGACGAAAGATAATCTCCCGCGGTACCACCTAATTTGTCATAATGACCACTCAATACGATAATGGTGTATTACCATTCAGTTCTACTCTCCAAAACTTTGGATTTCTTCTGAAACCTCTGAGGTGTTTTTCAATTAAGTATGCTTGTTAAGTTTCCACCATCCTTAACTCTCTAAAAAGCTCTACTAAACTTACTCTCCTCATCTCAGGCTATATGAGATTGTCAAGATTATATTATAAATAAAGGACTTATGCAATAAAAATTGAACTTTGTAAATGAGAGATAGCTACTATTGAACTTTCATAAACTGAAGATAATATCATTTAGAAGAGACTATTAATCCCATAATAAGCAATTATGACTAAAAAGTTATCAATAAATTATTGTAATCCATAAAAGGCTAAGAAGAAGTAATCAAAAAAGAGCATTAATAAAGCGCTAAGAGTTAAGAATGGCCCAAAAGGCACTTTTTCCTTGCGGGAGCGTTTTCTCAAAAGTAGGACAATGATACTAAAGACACCACCAATTATAAAAGAGAGCATAAGAGTTACAAATGTTCTAGAGATACCAAAATACATTCCAAACATGGCAGCTAACATAGCATCACCACCACCCATGGCTCCAAAGAAAACAAAAATAGCTAGTGAAAAAAATCCTATGATTAAGCCAAGTACATAAGTTGGTAATTGTCCTATATTAAAAAATAGATGCCAAGAGAAGAAGAATGCTATTCCAAAAATAGTTAAAGAGTGTGGGATAATCATATGGTCTAAATCAATAAAGGTTATTATAATTAATAGTGATATAAAAACTAAAGACCTAATTAGCTCAAAACTTAAATCAAAGTATACAAAACTAGCTAAAAATAAAAGCCCAGTTAATAGCTCGATTAATGGGTATCTTATGCTAATTTTTATAGAGCAATATCTACATTTTCCTCTTAAGGCTAAATAGCTAAAAATGGGAATAAGATCTAAGGCGCTAAGTTTTGTTTCACATTTTGGACAATAGGACCTTCCATTTATGAAGCGCTCATTTTTAGGGATCCTATAAATCAACACATTAAAAAAAGAACCCAAACATATTCCCAAAATAAAAAATAAAGATGCATAGTAAATAGTCATTTCTTTTTCCTCATCACCAATTTTTTTGCTAGTTAAAATATATCATAGCTAAAAGAAACTTTATAGGAAAAAAGGTATAAGGGTGTAATAAGTTAAGAAAGTTTATTGATAATATGATAAGATAGTTAATAAGAATGGAAGGTGCAAGATATGTCTAAAATAGCCATTATATTCACTGGCGGTACGATAGCCATGGAGAAAAATAAAGAGAACGGTTTAGCAAGGCCTGCCTTATCAGGAAAAGCTATAATTGAGAAGATATCTGGGAAGATAAATCATAAAGAGATTGAAATTCATGATTTTGGCAATTATCCAAGCCCACATATTGGCTTTAGTGAAATGTTTTCCTTATATAATCTTGTAGATAAGATTTCTAAGAGGAAGGACATTAAAGGCATAGTTATAACACATGGTACGGACATCTTAGAAGAAACTGCATACTTTCTAGATTGTATCTATGGTGGTGTTATGCCTATAGTAATGGTTGGCGCTATGAGAAATAGTTCGGAGATGCAATATGATGGCACGACAAATCTAATTAATGCAATAGCTGTTGCTAGCTCTAATAAATCTAGAGGTTATGGGGTGTTAGTTGCAATGGCTGGAGAAATTCATGCTGCAAGAGATGTAACTAAAACACATACAAGTAAAATTGAAACGTTTAAAAGCAAAGATAAAGGCCTATTAGGTGTGATTGACCATAATGATGTTATTTTTTATAGAAACATAAAAAGAAGATTGACTGTTAAACCAAAGAAGATCAATGCAAAAGTATCATTAATTAAACTAGTTGCAGGGATTAATGGTGATTTTGTTCAATACTCCATACGTAATAATTATCAAGGTATTGTAATAGAAGCTTTTGGGAGAGGCAATATGCCCCCTCAGATAGCACAGAAGCTTAAAGAGGCATTGAAGCTAAACTTAGTAGTTGTAATTTGCTCAAGATGCCCTGAGGGAAGGGTTTATCCTGATTATGGTTACTCTGGCGGGGCACATGAGCTGAAGCAAGCAGGAGCTATTTTAGCAGGAAGTATGTCTGGAGTTAAAGCTAGAATTAGGCTAACAACTGCTTTGAGCTCAGGGCTAGATAGACAAGCAATAGGTATGATGTTTTCTGAAGATGAAGGGTTAAATTAAGATAGGAGTGTTCTGTATGGATAAGATATTAAAAGCACTATTAGTTATATTTGTAATAGCTGGAAATGTAGTTGTTGTTTTGGCTATGAATGCAGGACGGCTTGAAATGTATATAGGAATTGGAATAGTTGCCTTGTCTGCATTTTTCTTATTATCTATGTATTTGGATAGTAGAAAAGCAGATAGTGAGGATATAGAGCAGATAGAGGAAGACTTTAGTGAACAAGACAGCAAAGAAATCTTAGAATATTATAAGAAACAGATAGAAACTCTAGATGATGATAATGATACATTGGCTTTATCTAAAGAGGAGAAATCTCTTGAAGAGCTAAAGGAAGAGGCTGTTAAGATGGCAGTAAGTGATGAGCTAGTAGAGCCAAAAGAGGTTATTGAAGAGATTTCAAATGATAAAGAGAGTGTTGTCAACGAATCAGAGATAGTAGAGGAATCTGAACTTGAAGAAAAGGAAATAAAAGTTGATGATAAAATAGTCGAAAAATCCCTAGAAAGTGATGATCTAGAAGACGATTTTGCTGAAAAAGAAAAAGGCGAAGATTTGGCCAAAGAACTAGCGGAAGCAGAGATACAAGAAGATGATTCTCAGCAAGACATTGACGAGACAAGGCCAAGCGGAAAAATACCAAAAAGCACTTTAGACTTTAGGCAAGAAGAACCGATTTCTAGAGAAACTTCACCTGAACGAGATGAACTAAAAGTAGATGATTCTAGTGAAACGGAATTGGAGATTGAAGAAGATGGTCTTGTAAAAGACACCCTTGAAACTCCAGAATACGATAGCAAAGAGCTAGATTATCAATTAGGAGAAGTTCCTAAACTTAAAGAGAAGCTGCAAGAAGTTGTTATTTCTTTACCAGAAGAGAGAAATGGCAAAAAAGTGAAATACTTTAGAAGAAAGACTGATGAAAACGGAGTTATTAGATACTATCGAATTAGAGAGCTTACAATTTTATTAAAAACTCAAGATGAGTATCAAGATAATACTGAAGAGTTTGAAGAAGAAAACTACCAAACTATCGGATCAGAAGAAGATTTTTTTGTAGAAGAACAAGCAATTGCAAAGCCTGTGGTTAGCACAAAAATAGAAGAAATAGAAAGTATGGATGTTTCTATTATTGGAGAAGAGTTAGACAGTTTAAAATTTAAAGGTAGCAGCTATTATAAGTTAGATGAACTTGATATTTACGATGAAATCGAAAGAGTTAATGTAAAAGAGTTACCAAAAGAAATAATTGTTGATGAGAAGAGTTTGATGCAATTGCTATTATTAATGTTAAGAGAGTATGAAAATAAATTCTTTGTGGTTAAAGATGTTGCCTTATCAGATTTATTTATCTACAGTAATGAAGATAGTTTTGAAGATGAGTATGTGGATTTTATCATCCAAGATGAAAAGGAATACCCTGTTATAGGAATTCAGTTATACAATTATTTAGACACTTTAAAAGATAAGATTTATATAGCCACAATTTTCAATAAAGCAAAGTTGCCGCTCTTAGCCTTCCATGAAGAGTCTCGCTATAAAGTAGCAGATATTAAATCTTTAATAGAAAACTTATTAAAATAAACGCATTTGTTTTTGAGTAGCTTTGCTAATACACAAAGGACTATTATTTCTGGAATTATTTACGATAGAATTAACCTCTAAATAGGTTAATTCTATCTTGTTTTCTGGAGTTGTTTTGTTGAGTAAATATTCCATGGCATATTGTCTACTAGATAAGATAATTGGCATTCGATGGTGAATCTTAGCTATCTGGGGAGTAGCTTCCTTTGTTAAAATGGCAAATCCTGCATCGTAATAGAGCCCTGCAAACATAAAAGGTTTACTATCCTTTAGCGTAAAATAATAAGGATCTTTGTTTTTCCATTCAAAGAACCCATCAGCTGGAATAAGGCATGGAGAAAATTTTTCTGATTGGCTAAAGTATCCTTCACTACGTATGTTAATGACATAATTATCCTTATGGGTAAATCCCCAAGCTTTTTCTAAGATAGTATCTTTTGTAGCAATAGGTAGTTCAGTGCTGGGAGCTAAATTATAGTTTGGTTTCCATTGTTGACTCTCCCTTTGATAGTAATCAAAACCATATTGAGCAAATATCTCAGCAATATCAACTACAATAGTAAATCTTCCACACATATATTACTTACCTACTTTCTTCAATGTTACCCAAAAAGTTACCCCATTATTATTGTTGGTCGCTCCATAAAGAGCATCATGACGAATAAATATTTGTTTAGCAATAGCTAATCCCAATCCTGAGCCACTACTTTTATTGTTGCCGGAGTCTGTTGTATAGAAACTGTCCCAAATATTACCCAAATGTTCATTATCAATCTGAGGACCTTCGTTATAAATGTTAACTGTTACATCACGGTTAGTTTCATTAATTGTAATTTCTATTTTTCCTGAATCTTTGGTAAAGCGAATAGCATTCTTTATTATATTACTAAATCCTTGTTCTAATCTGGTTTCATCTGCTTCAATAAGCAAATGATCAACCTTAGGAGAGAAAACTAGTTCTTTGCCATAGCTCATTTTGGAGTTGACATACTTTGAAACTAGGTTTTTCAAAAATGAAATTAACTCTAAAGAGCTTTTCTTAAACTTGTATTCAGGGTTTTCTAGTTTTGACAGTTCTAAAAGTTCTGATACCATTTGACTAGCTTTATCAATCTCATTGTCAATAATTTTAGTATATTCACCAACTTCAAGTTCAGAAGTTACTATTCTGTCTGCCAATGCCTCTGAGTACCCCTTAACTATTGCTAAAGGAGTTTTAAGTTCATGTGATGCTCTAGCAACAAAGTTTTTTCGTAGTTGTTCGCTATACTTCTCTTTACTTAGCTCTTGCTCAAGCCTGGATATGGTGGTTTGAAGTCTTTGAGCCATTTCATTAAATGTTTGGCTTAATTGCCCTATTTCATCTTCTCTATTTATATTATGGCGAGCGTCCAAGTTAAGGTTTGCTAACTCTTTTGCTGTATTATTTAGTGAAATCAGTGGACTTGATATTTTTTTTGCTACAAAGTATGAGATTATCAACGCTATTAATAGTGAAGCCATCAGCAAGTAATTATAAAGTGTTGATACAGCCTCTATACTGTCATCAATAAACTTAGTGGCCAAAGATGCAGTAATTATATAATCATCAAACTCATATTCATAGTTAAGTAGTTCATAATCTCCTGTAGGTGTATTTGTGAAGAAAACATTGTCATGAACTCTTCTCATATGTCCCATGCTTCTAGGTTGATTACTTCTATGCATCTCAGAAGGCATATGATTTGCTAGCTGACTAGAATATAGTAGCCTACCAGAGTTATCCCTAACACTGATTATTCCTCCTATAGAGTTAGCAACTTGAAGTAGTTCATTACTGAAATTTGTGCTATCTCCTAGCAAATTTGCAATGTCATAAGCAGCTTTTTCCATCTTCTCCATTTGAGAATAGTAATAAAAAGAAGATGCATAATAGTTAAAAGCAAGTTTGCTTAATCCTAGAATCAAAGTTAGTGCTAAAAAAATAGAGATAAAGACTCTAAAAGATAAAGATTTTCTTAAACGCATTACTCTTCCTCCCAACGATAGCCAATACCTCTTACTGTAACTATTCTCACCTTTGCGCAAACAAGCTTTTCTCTAATTCTTTTTATTCTTGTATCTACAACTCTTATATCTCCATCATAATCTTCTCCCCAAACTCTCTCTAAGATTTTCTCTCTTGGTAAAGTAATATTTTTGTTAAGAATTAGATAATAGAGCAGCTTGATTTCGCCTGGAGAAAAATCTATATTTTCATTATTTATGTAAGTACTGCTTGTTGATGAATCAAATTTAAAATTCATATGTTTATAAATATCATCTTTAATTATTCTGTTATATCTTTTCAGTTGAGCTTTGACTCTAGCTACTAACTCTCTTGGGCTAAAGGGTTTAGTGATGTAATCATCAGCTCCCTTAGAAAAGCCATTAAGCTTCTCATCAATAGAAGAGCGGGCTGTTAACATAATAATTGGGGTGTCACTAAAATTTCTGATTTGCTCACATATTTCATAGCCATCGTAGTCAGGAAGCATCAAATCCAAAATAACAAGGTCAACTTTATTGTCATAAAAAAGATCAAATCCACGTGAACCATTTGAGGCTTTCAAGACAAAATAACCTTCTCTTATGAGATATGTTTCGATTAGATTAAGCAATTTCTCTTCATCTTCTATTACTAAAATATTAATATCAATCATTATCATGCTCCTCTTTTTCATTATATCACTAATCTATCTTTACAGTGGTTAAATTGTATGACAGAAATGTGTCAGAAAGTTGTCAAAATCAATAAAAATTAAGCTAGAGTTCTTGCATATATACTTAAAATAGGCTATATTAGCTTTGTAAAATAAAATTTTGAACATCAAAGTAATTTGGAGGAATACCATGAAATCAACAAAAATTGCACTTGTTGCTGATAGTTGCATAGACCTGCCAAAAGAATTTCACGCATATGATAATGTTAGAATAGTGCCACTAAATATAACTTTTCCTGATGGAAGCACTATCCAAGATGGTGTAGATATTACTATTGAAGAGTTTTATAAAAAAGCAGATGAAGGTAGCGATTTGCCAGTAACTTCACAACCATCACCTGAGCAATTTTTATCTGTTTATCAAGAGTTGTATGAGAGATATGAGCACATCATATCTATACATATCTCAAGTGAGTTAAGTGGAACACATAATTCAGCTCAGCTAGCTAAGCAAATGCTTGAAGGAGACCAAAAAAAGAACTTACATTTAATTGATACAGGATTTGCTTCTTTACTTGAAGGTTTTGTTTACATTACAGCTCTAGATATGATAAAAGAGGGTAAAGACATTAATGATGTTTTAGCTGCAATAGCAGAGAAATGTAGTTCATTAAGTACAATCTTTACAGTGAAAACACTTGAAAACTTGAAAAAAGGTGGCAGAGTAAGCCATCTCAGTGCAGTTTTGGGAGGATTTTTGCAGATTAAGCCTGTCATGGAAATAGGATGTAAGACAAATGGCAAGATCGAGGCATTAAGTAAAATAAGAGGTCGAAACAAAGCTGTAAGCGAAATGATAAATCTAGTAAAAGATCGTGCAAAAGACATTTCTAATCAGAAAATTGGCTTTATGCACAGTGTGATTGATGATGAAGCAGAACTCAATCAAATTGTTGAAAAAATAAAAACAGAGCTAAATCCAAAAGATATTTTTGTAGCAAAGATTGGCTCAACTATTGGTACACATACTGGAGTTGGGGCTGTTGGTATAGTTTTTAGCGAGTAACTTCTTAGAGAATCACTATCAAGAATAAGATAGTGATTCTCTATTTTTCAGGAGGCTTATATGTTAATTAGATTTGCTAGTGAGAAAGAGTTAAATAAATATGGCTTGGCCAGTGGAAACGCTAAAGTAGTGGTTGCACAAAAAAGAATGACTAAAGATATACTTGGATACATAGTGTTTGACAAAGAAGAAGTTTTGAAGATAGAAATTTTACAAGCAAATAAAGGGTTGTTATATAAGTTAAGTGAGGTAGCTAAGAGACAGATAGCTAGAGAAAGATATAGCTTTCACTATAGATATGATGACTATAGTGCGATGAAAGATGAAGAGAAATGTCCAGTGTGCAAAGAAAGCGACATGCCCAAAAGAGAAGTAGATATAGCTACTTTAGAAAACTCATTTTTAGGTGCAAACATAAGAGCTCAAGGAGGATTGTTTGGGAAATGCCATCTCATATCAAAAAAACATGCATGTGAGCTTTATGACTTGAGTGATGTAGATCTTTTAGCTTTCATGAAAGATCTAAAACTGGTAAGCAAGACACTAAAAGCTGTGACTGGAGCTGAAAAAATAAACTATGAGTTTCATGGAAATTCAATACCTCATTTACATTGTCATTTGTTTCCTAGATACTTAGACGATAAATTTCCAAGTCTCCCAATTGATTATAATCATAAGTGTGATGAAGTTTATGAAGTAGATAGTTTTGCATGGTTTGTTAATCAGATGAGAAAAAGACTTATTGCAAAAAATGAAAATATAATGGTGGATTTTTAGTGTAGTGCTAAGTAAAAATAGGTCTATTAACTTGACACTTATATTTTAATTCTATAAAATTAATTTAATAAATGCTGAGAATGGAAGAGTAGGATAGCAAAGCTTTTAAGAGAGCCCAGTTAGGTGAGAGTGGGTAAAGTAGAGCTATTTGAAGATGGTCCAGGAGCAGCACTGCTGAAACTAAGTAGGTGGTGACGGTTCACACCGTTATATGTGTAAAGTGTTTATGACACTTAGTAAGTCTATCTATGTGAGTAGGTAGAGAAACAGGAGTGGTACCGCGTATCACCTTCGTCTCCTGATTAGGGTTGGGACGAAGGTTTTTTTGTTTTAAATAAAAGGAGGAATAAAAATGGCTGTATTAATAGGGGGAGCATGGCCATATGCTAATGGATCGTTACATATTGGCCATATAGCTGGTTTAATAGCTGGAGATATTATAGCTAGATATCATAGGCTTAAGGGAGATGATGTGCTGTATGTGTCTGGCAGTGACTGTCATGGAACACCAATAGCAATAAGGGCAAAGCAAGAAGGAATTGACCCAAAAGAGATTACAGATAAGTATCATCAAGAGATTATTGAATGCTTTGATAAACTAGGTTTTACTTATGATAATTATAGTAGGACAGATAATGATTTTCACAAAGCAGAAGTGCAGAAAATATTCAAAAAGATCTGGGATAATGGTTTTTTATATTCAAACCAAATAGAGCAGCTTTATTGCGAGTTTGATAAACAATTTTTGCCAGATCGTTATGTAGAAGGAACATGTCCTCATTGTGGAGCGAAGGCTAGAGGAGATCAATGCGATAGTTGTACATCAATGTTGGATCCACTTGAGCTTCATGATAGAACCTGTAAGCTTTGTGGTAATGAGCCTATTGTGAAAGAGACTGAACACCTATATTTTAGATTAAGTGCTTTCCAAGATAGGCTAGAGAAATATTTAAGAGATGCTGAAGGTTGGAGAGATAATGCCATAAAACTAACCGAAAGATATCTTTCAGAAGGATTAATAGACCGTGCTGTTACAAGAGATATAGATTTAGGCATTCATGCTCCAATAGAGGGATTTGAAAATAAAAGGATATATGTTTGGATGGAAGCTGTTTGTGGATATCTAACTGCTAGTATGGAGTGGGGATTGAAAGAAAAGCAAGATTGGAAAAAGTATTGGCAAGAAGATGCATTGTCGTATTATGTTCATGGTAAAGATAATGTGCCATTTCACTCTATAATCTGGCCTGCGTTGCTTTTAGCTCAGGGTGATTTAAATCTACCAGATAGAATTGTCTCTAGCGAGTACTTAACATTAGAAAGAAGAAAGATTTCAACTAGTGAAAACTGGGCAGTTTGGCTTCCATATATAGTTGAGCGCTATCAGGCAGATGCAATTAGATACTTTATCATTATTAATGGACCAGAAAAGAGAGATGCAGATTTTTCTTGGAGAGAGTTTATAAATAGCAATAACGGAGAGCTTTTAGGGGCTTTTGGTAATTTTGTTAACAGAAACTTAGTATTTATTAAGAAAAGTTTTGACGCAAAAGTTCCAAATGGGCAAATGAATCAAGAGATTGCAAAAGAAATCAAAGATTTATATAAGAAAACAGGAGAGCTTATAGAGCAAGGGGAATTTAAGGCTTCTTTAGAAGAAATATTTTCCTTTATTAGAAGTGCTAATAAGTATTTTGACGAAGAACAGCCTTGGGTTCAGGTAAAAGAAGATATTGATTCAGCTAGTAATACTTTATATACTAGTGTTCAAATAATTGCTAATCTAGCTAACTTATTAGAGCCATTTACCCCATTTGCTTGCGAAAAAATATCTAGATTCTTAAAGATAGATAAAAGATCTTGGGATTATCATGAAGTTGAACAAGGTTTAGAATTAGGAGAATTAGAAATTCTTTTTGAAAGACTAGATACAAAACTGATAGATGAGGAGTTGGAAAGACTAAAAAACTAATTTCTTTATTTCATTAGCACCAAAAAGCCTATATAATGGATATAGCTAATGAAAGAGAGGGATGGTTATATGTCTACTGTTATTAAAAATGTAAAAATATATGATGGAAGTGGGAAGCCTCCATTTCTAGGAGATGTTAAGTTTGATAAATATATCACTCAAATAGCATCTCCTAAAACTTTAAAGGGAGAAAATATTATAGATGGAGCAGGGCTAGCTTTAGCCCCAGGATTTATAGACACGCATAGCCATAGTGACTTGGAAGCCATCAAAAGACCTAACTTACTACATGTTATAAGTCAGGGAATAACTACAGAGGTTGTCGGACAAGATGGCTCATCAGTAGCACCACTTACGGATGGGAATCTGGAGGAGCTGATGGATAATATGGCTCCATTGGCGGGAGTTACTGAAAAGCCATATTGGTGGCGCTCAATTGAAGATTATCTGGAAGTATTGGTAAGTGCCAACTCGGCAACAAAAGTTGAAACCTTAATAGGACATGGCACGGTAAGAATGGCAGTAATGGGTAGTGATGATAGAAAGGCTACTGCAAAAGAGTTATCTCAAATATGTGACTTTATAGGACTTGGCATGAAGCAAGGAGCTAAAGGTGTGTCATTTGGTTTAATATATCCTCCTGGGAGCTATGCTGATACGGAAGAATTAATAGAAGTTGCTAAAATTGTTGCTAAGTATGATGGCATCATCATGGTTCATATGCGAAATGAACAAGATAAAATAATGGATTCTCTTGATGAGATGGAGAGAGTTATTAAAGAGAGTAATGTTAGACTGCATATTTCACATCTTAAGGCCTTAGGATATAGAAACTGGGGTAAAGCTAATAAAATCTTAAGCCGTTTAGATGATTTATATAATAAAGGGTATGATATAACTTTTGATCAATATCCATACTCAGCAACTTGTACTGGATTAAAGGTCGTTGTTCCTATATGGGCCTATGCAGGTGGGGAAAAAGCTTTTATCAAAAGGCTTGATAATGAAGAAGAGTATCAAAAGGTGGCCAAAGAAACAAAGGAGAATATTGAAGCTCGAGGTGGAGCTAGCAGGATTATGATTGCTTCGACTGCTTCAGAGGAAAAACAGTGGATGGCCTCAAACAATTTGGAGTTTATTGCAAATGAATTAAAATTATCTCCACAAGATGCAGCTTTGAAAATATTACGTGAAGAAGGGCCATCAGTAGTAGCAATTTACTTTTCTATTTCTGATGAAGACGTTGAGGAGATAATGCAGCATCATTTACATGGTTTTTGTACAGATGGTATTATTGGAGAGCATCCACATCCTAGAGCTTATGGGGCATTCCCTAAAGTTTTGGGTCATTATGTAAAAAAATTAAACCTTCTAACCATGCAAGAGGCAATAAGGCAGTTGACATCAGAAGCAGCATATAGATTAAGGTTATTTGATAGGGGATTAATAAGAATTGGGATGTGTGCTGATCTAGTAGTATTTGATGAGAATGAAGTTGAGGCAAAGAATTCTTATACTGAACCCACAAAATTGTCAACTGGAATAAAGAAGGTATATGTTGATGGTAAGATAAAATTTTCTGAGGAGGACATAAGCTAGTGAAATTACCAATTAATTTAAGTGACATTAAAGAAGCAGCAAAAAGACTTGATGGGGTAATTAAGAAAACCCCCCTTATAAGAAGTGAAAAACTAGATGAGGTTTTAGGATGTGAAGTATACCTAAAGACAGAAAATTTGCAATTAACAGGTTCTTTTAAAATAAGAGGTGCTGCTAATCGCATACTTAGTCTAAGCGATAGTGAAAAAGAGCGAGGAATAATTGCGTCATCTTCAGGAAATCATGCGCAAGGTGTGGCATACGCTGCCCACTTAGCAGAAGTTAAATCAGTAGTTGTAATGCCAAAAAATGCTCCAAAAACTAAAGTTGAAGGCACAGCAAAATTTGGCTCAGAAGTCATCCTTCATGGCTATGATTCTATTGAAAGATATAAGAGACTGTATGAATTGGCAGACCAGCATGGGTATACAATAGTACATTCATTTAATGATCCGGAGTTAATAGCAGGACAGGGCACTGTAGGATATGAAATTATGGAAGAGTTAGCACAAGCGGATATGGTAATTGTGCCACTAGGAGGCGTAGGAGTTCTCTCGGGAATAGCCATAGCAGTAAAAGAAACAAATCCAAACTGTCAAGTGATCGGTGTTGAACCTGCTGCAATTCCTAGATTCTCAGCTAGCTTAGCTGCAGGAGAGCCGGTTGAGGTTGAATTTAAAGATACAGTTGCTGATGGCTTAATGCTTACTAAAACAGGCTCAAACACTTGGCCAATTATCAGTAAATATGTAGATAAAGTTGTTACTGTAGAAGATGAGTTTATTGTTCAAGCTATGAAGGATATTCTCATTTATGGGAAGTTCTTAGTAGAGCCTTCAGCTGCTATCGGTATTGCTGCTATATTAGGTGAAAAAATTGATGTCAAAGGAAAAAAAGTTGTTTTTGTAATCACTGGTGGTAATGTGGACCTTGAGAAATATTTAGATATTATAGGTTAAATAGATAAGCTGTCTATTGCATAATATGAGATGCAGTAGACAGCTTCTAATTAAAGAGGTAATTCTCTTTTGATATATTCAATATTTTCTTTCCTAGACAAGAACTTCTCCAATTTTCTTAAATCAGCATTTATAATTTGATTTTCTTCTAGATTAGCTTCCTTAGCAGTCTTAAAGCAATGGTCAAAGTTGCCTACATCATAAAATATATGAGCGTCACTACCAAAAGAAACCATTCCCTTTACTTTTGCTACTTCTTGTGCTATTTCTAAACAGTTTTTTCTGCTTCCTGCTCTTGAGACTGAAAAAGAACTATTATTAATCTCTACAAGTACATTGAGTTCTTTAGCAGCTTTAACAAATCGCTTAATATCGATTGGATATTCTGGATTACCTGGGTGAACAATTATGTCTACGTAAGGATTCTCCATTGCATTAATTAAGGCATTGGTATTTTGTTCTATTGATCCACCTGGATAACAAATATTATGAAAACCTGCTAAGACTATATCTAGGTTTTTTAAATACCTTGTTGGCATGTCAATACTTCCATCATAGTCAACTATGTTTGCTTCAACACCTCTTAAAATTCTAACTCCATGCATCTCTTTAGTAAATACTTTCATGTTCCCAAAGTGATATAAGTGTGGAGATCCTGGTAAGGCTGGGCCATGGTCTGTTATGGCAAGAACTTCTAAGCCTTTTTCCTTTGCACTAGTAATCATCTCTAACAAAGTTGAATAAGCATGACCACTTGCTACTGTATGACAATGTAAATCAGCTATGAGATTCACCTAATACACATCCTTTTCTTTTAATGTCATTATATTAACATCGATATGGTCATTAGTTAAGGAAGTATTAAGCTTAGAAAAATATTTCTTAATATTACATGTTTTGCAGGTTTATTCTTTTAAATAGCGAATGAAACATTATGATAACTTTGAAAGGGAGATAAGAATGATTTACGATGTTTTAGTTAAAAACGGACATATAGTTTTACCTACAGCAGTAATAAAAGCAGATTTACTAATAAAAGATGAAAAAATAGTTGGTATAATCGAAAATGCAAGCAATACGCAAGCTAAAGAAATAGTCGATGCAACTGATAAATATGTTATGCCTGGAGCCATTGATCCTCATGTTCATGCAGGGCACGGTGAGCCTCACAGAGAAACATTCACAAGTTCTAGTATGGCTGCTGCAGCTGGAGGTATCACTACTTTTATAGATATGCCACTTTCACAGCCATCTACCTTAACTATAGATACATATAAAGATAAAATTGAAGCAGTCAATAGAGATAGTGTAATGGATATTGCCTTATATGGTGGACTTGTAGATGGTTACTTTGGTGAAATACCTGCGATTCACCAAGCTGGTGGTCAAGCTTATAAAGCATTTATGTGTAGATGCCCAAATTTTCATATGACTGAGGATGGTCCATTACTTGACGGGATGGAGTTAGTTGCTGATCTAGGAGGTGTTGTTACTGTTCATGCAGAAAATGATACTTTAATTTATCATCTAAAAGAGAAGTTTAAAAAGCAAGGAAGAAATGATATAGAGGCGTTTTTAGAGTCTCACCCTCTTTATGCAGAGCTTGAGGCAATACAAAGATTTATTTTCTTAGCAGGACTAGCTCCTGGAGCAGGTGCTCATATTGCACATATGAGCGTTCCTGAAGGAGCAGAAGAAGTAAAATATGCAAGAGCGGAAGGAATAGACATTAGCGTTGAAACTTGTCCACAGTATTTAGGACTGAATACAGATGTAATATTTGAAAAAGGTGGTATTGCAAAATGCGACCCGCCTGTTAGACCACAAGAAGTAGTAGACCATTTATGGGAATATGTTTTAGATGGAACAATTGATATGATTGCATCAGATCACTCTCCTCATCCTTTTGAAAAAAAGGTAGTGCCATTGGATGAGTTTGATAAAGCAAATAATGGAGCAACAGGGCTGCAAACAATGATTCCAGTTATGATTGATGAAGGACTTGTTAAGAGAGATATGTCTTTACCATTATATGCAAGATTTACTGCCTATAATGCAGCTAGGAGATTTGGTTTATATCCAGAAAAAGGTGCCTTGGAAGTCGGGGCTGATGCAGACTTTTATCTACTTGATTTAAAAGGACAGTGGTTATGTAAAGCAGAGGAACTTTATTATGTCAATAAGCATAGTGCTTTTGATGGGCGTCTTTTCAATGGTAAAGTTGAGGCTACTTATGTTAGAGGTGTTAAAGTTTATGATGGACAGAAAATTGTAGTAGATCCAGGACATGGCAAATTTGTTAAAATGAATATTGGGTAGGTATCTAATGAATATAACAATTATTACACAACCTTATAATGAAGAAGGCAAAGGTATCGGTGGAGGAGCAGGCCCATCAAAGCTACTTGAGGATGGATTATTTAAAAGGTTAAAGAGTCATGGACATATTATAAATGATTGTATAGAAGTTAGTATGACAAAAAGTGATGAAGAGCAATATGGTAAGTGGAATAGAGTAGCTCTAGCAAATAGCTACCTAGCAAAAGAGTCAAGCCAGGAAATATATAAAGGCAACTTTGTTTTAGGGCTATTTGCAAACTGTAATAGTGTACTTGGCTTGCTTGCTGGAATGCAAAAGAATCGCAAAAGTGAAAGTATGCCCCATAGAGTAGGTTTAGTTTGGATTGATGCTCACGGAGACTATAACACTCCTGAATCAAGTCCTTCTGGAATGCTTGGTGGAATGCCTGTGGCTATAGCAGCTGGAAAATGTTTGACTAATATTAGAAAAGTAAGTGGTTTAAAATACCCCCTTCAGGCTCCAGACATAGTAATGATGGGCTTAAGGGATTTAGACGAAGAAGAGAAAGTATTAATAAAGAATGATTCAATAGTGATAATTGATGAAAAATCTATGCTTGAAGTTGATGAAGACCTCAAAAGTGCAATGGAGTATTTAGTGCAGAGGGAAGATAAGATTTATGTTCACGTAGATTTAGACATTTTAAATCCCAAACTAGCTCCTGCTGCTGGGTTGCCAACTAAGGGGGGCTTCAGTGGCGAAGAATTAGGTAATATTTTACGTCATTTATTAAGTTATGAGAAAGTTTCTGGCTTAGCTATGGTATCATATAAGCCAGAGCGAGAAAATCAATCAGAAAGTACAAAACATGAGATCATTAAGGCGATAGAAATAGCCTTAATGGGACTAAAAGATCGGGAGGAAAAGTAATGGAATTAAAACTTGTAGCTCAAAAAGTGCCACCTAGCGCAGATGCGATAGGTGTGGTTTTGGCCAAAGGTCAAGAGTTGGATTTTAGCAATTCTATCACAGAGATTATTGAATCTCTTATAGAGAAAGAGCAATTTGTTGGAGATGCAAAAGAGGTACTAGTTACCTATATCAAGGATGAAGATGAGTATAGAAAACTCATTTTAATAGGACTTGGAGAAGAAGATAAGTTAACAACTGAAAAAGTTAGGATGGCTCTAGGCAGATTGCTTAATAAAGCTAAGAAGCTAAAAGTAAAAGAACTATATATAGCTTCTAGCTTGGCAGGACAAACAGGTGAGTTGAAGCCAGAAGCTATGATAGCTGAGAGCATTTTACTTGCAAATTATAAATTTGACAAATACCTAGCAAAAAAAGATGAATCAAAATTAGAGTTGATTTCTTTTGTAGGAGCTGATGAAGAAGCCTTTGAAGAAGGAAAAACATTAGCAGAGGCAACGAATATTGCTAGAGATTTAGTAGCAACACCATCAAATGATTTAACACCTGTTATTTTAGCGGATTTTGCTAAAGAAAAAGCTAAAGAGTATGGTTTTGATATTGACATATTTGATGAGAAAAAGATTCAAAAGTTGGGTATGGAAGCTTTTTGGCAAGTTGCCAAGGGTTCTGACAATCCTCCAAGATTTATTATTATGCGTTATTTTGGGGACAAGAAGAATAAAGATAATATAACCGCTTTAGTTGGCAAAGGTGTAACTTATGATAGTGGTGGTCTTTCACTGAAATCAAGTGATGGCATGAGCACTATGAAAACAGATATGGGTGGTTCTGCGTCAGTAGTTGGGGCGATGTGTGCAATAGCTAAACAAAAACTAAATGTGAATGTGGTTGCTATTGTAGCTGCATGTGAAAATATTCCATCAGCAAGAGCATACCATCCAGGAGATATAATAGGCTCTATGGCAGGAAAGACTATTCATGTTAAGAGTACTGATGCAGAAGGTAGGTTGACTTTAGCTGATGCAGTTTATTATGCAGTAAAAGAAGAGAAAGCATCAAGGGTGCTTGATATTGCTACTTTGACAGGAGCATGTATAGCAGCTTTAGGTCAAAGAGTTACTGGAGTACTCGCTAGTGATGAAGATTTCTATCAAAGATTAGAAAACTCTAGCAAGCTAAGTGATGAGTTGATTTGGCGCTTACCAATTTTTGATCATTTCAAAGAAGCTTATAAACATCCTGAAGCTGACCTTAATAACACAGGAGAAGGTGGAGCTGGTACAATAACTGGTGGAATGTTTATTGGTGAGTTTGTAGAAGATACTCCATGGATTCATATGGACATTGCTGGCAAAACATATGTTGGTAAAGACTTAGAGTATATTGGAAAAGGTCCTACAGGAGTAGGGGTTAGAACTCTTTACTATTTAGCAAAAACATATCAAGAAGCATAAATATTGAGACTCCCTAAACGGGAGTCTTTTTTATTATGTCATTGACAACTTCTTGAGCCATTAATAGACCACTAATAGCTGGTGCAAAAATCATGCTTGCAGGTGGGAAAGCCTCTTTCCTAGGAATATTTGAATCCCTGTATTTTGGCCAAGAATCTGGTTTTTTTACATCACTAGGATCAAATACGACTTTTACACCATCATCGATACCTGCTTTTCTTAATATCTTTCTCAAAGCACGTGCTAGAGGGCAATTATATGTTTTGCTAATATCACATACTTGATAATTACTAGCATCAAGCCTATTTCCTGCTCCCATAGCTGATATAATGGGAAGCCCATTTCTATGAGCATATTTAATTAAGCTTGCTTTTGCTGTAATGGTATCGATAGCATCAATTAAATAATCAGCTTCTAAGTTTGCTATGTCATAAGCGTTTTCTTTATCAATATTTAACTTAAGCAGCTTAGTTGATATAAAGGGGTTGATTCTCTTTAATCTTTTATCCATTTCATCTACTTTAGCAGTTCCTATATTGTCAATAAAAGCAA
>PWPR01000019.1 GCA_003557085.1 Clostridia bacterium
AGGGCTTGCCATGGGAGATCTCGTGGACGAGAAATCGGTTGAAATAAGATTTATCACGAGAAGTCAGCAGAAGCCATAGTACCATTTATAAAGTGGGAAGGGCTGAGCTTTAGCAAGGCGAGACAATTGAAAGAAACTGATGAAGCAACAAAATGTAGCCAACCCAAAAAAGGGAGCTCACTACTTAAAAGAAGCGCGGAACGTGGATGGTAAGTATGAGAACATGCTGCTTCAAAGATAGCTTCAAAGAGAAAAGCCAAAGGAGACAAAGATGGAGAAACTACTTGAGCCAATTGTAACTAGAGATAATCTCAACAGAGCATACAAATAAGTAAAGAGAAACAAAGGCTCTGGAGGGGTAGATGGAATGCAAGTAGAAGAATTACTTGAATACCTAAGGGACAATGCGGACAAAATAGTAGGAGACATTCTAAGAGGGAAGTATAAACCTAACCCAGTACTTAGGGTAGAGATACCAAAAGATAATAAAAAGAAAAGAAAGTTAGGAATCCCCACAGTAGCAGATAGAGTGATTTAACAAGCAATAGCACAGGTATTAAGTCCAATCTATGAAGAGCAATTCTCAGATAAAAGTTATGGATTTAGACCCAAAAGAAAAGCTCAAGATGCAATAGAGAGATGTTAAGAATACATCAAGGAAGGATACCATTATGTGATAGATATGGATTTTGAGAAATACTTTGACAGTGTTAATCAAAGCAAATTAATCCAAGTACTATCAGAAACAATTAAAGATGGTAGGGTAATTGGATTAATACCCAAGTATCTCAGAGCAGGAGTAATGGAAAAGGGAAGCCTTAAAGAAACAACAGAGGGAGTACCTCAAGGAGGATTATGCTGAGCTAGACATAATCCTCCTTATGTAGAGATAGTTGTTATGCCGAGTTAAAGCCGAAAAGTGTTGATATTTCATACTTATCATATTTTCAACTCGGCATAATATTTAATTACTTCAGTGAGTTTAAGAACTGAATTAGGTTTTTATCTTTGTTCCAATCTGGAATATTAGTTTCGCTAACAATTTTAGGAGCAAGGTTAATTATTGCTATCCGCAGATTCATTATGGGCTGGGTTAATTACTTTAAGATAGCAAACATGGGAAAACATCTAAAAGCTATAGACAAGTGGATGCGACGAAGGATAAGGATGATTTACTGGAAACAATGGAAAAGTGTTCGGACTAGATACAGAGAACTCAAGAAGTTAGGGTTAAGTCATCAGTTGGCAATTAAATATGCAAATACAAGAAAGAGCTATTGGAGAATCTCCAATAGCCCTATTCTGGCGAAAACCCTAACCAACAAGCTACTACGAATTAGGGGATATATCCCTTTATCTGATTATTACCATCATGTCAAATTAAGCTAAAGAAGCGCCGTATACTAGATTGGTACGTACGGTGTTGTGGGAGGACGGTAAATGAATTAATCATTTACCTCCTACTCGAAAAAAAAAGAAGAAATAGTTATTATCAAAAAAATAAGCCTCTATAATAGAGACCTACTCTTTTTTTCTCTTAAACAAAGAATCATCTTCTTTTCTTGTTTCACTTGCAACTTCATTTCTCAATCCCGAGCTTTGGTTATTATTGCTACTCTTAAAATCATCCAATTGATGTTGCAAAGCACTTATTTGACCATCTTGGTTTGTCATCTTCTCTTTAAGTTTGGTGTTTTCTTCAGTTAATTCTGAAATTTGTTTCTTCTGTTTACTAATTTGCCAGTTTCTAGACTGTATCTTGGGGATAGATATCAGTAAACTTAGTAAAACACCAATCACTAAACTGAAAATGAGTATTAAAGCAAGGGAGCTTGTAAACTGCCAAATAAAGAAATACACAGTGACCATTGTGGTATTCTGAATGGCAAAAAAGACAGTTATAATAGCGATAATAAGTGCAAAAATAAGAAAAAATTGCATTAATACCCCTCCATTTCATCTTTAGTATATTTATTATATCATTATACTGCTTAATATTAGAAATAAATATAAGTTTAAAACTAATTTCTTTGGTTTTTTAGTAACAAATCCAATACTTGATCAACAGGACCTGCTCCCATAGAAATAATGAGTTCTCCTGGTTCAATAGTATTCTCTAATAATAATGCTGCAGCTTCATAGCTATCAACATAACTAACATTTTTCTGATGATTACTAATTGCTTTTGCTAAAACTTTAGAGTCTGCACTTTTATCATATGCTTCTCTTGCAGCATAAGTAGGTGTGATTATTACTCTATCAGCGTTATTAAAAGATGTAGCAAAATCTTCTAGCAAACTTTTGGTCCTCGTATAAGTATGTGGCTGAAAAACAACAGTAAGCTTTTTAGGGCTGTAACTACTATTTGCTGCATTGATTGTTGCTCTAACTTCCTTAGGATGATGTGCATAGTCATCGATAAGAATGCTGTCCTTATAGTGTCCCTTTTTCTCAAACCTTCTATGAGTACCAGTAAAAGACGATAAGGATGTAAGAGGAATAGCTAGATCCTTGTCTAAAGCTATACAACAAGCTAAAACTGATAATGCATTATAAAGACTATGCTTCCCTGGAATAACTAACTTAAGATCTCCAACATAGGTGTTTTTGTAATATATTTGAGAAAAGCTTCCCCCCAACCTATACTTAATGCTTTTCGCTTGTAAATCAGCTGGACAATCAATACCAAAACTTATGATTTTGCATTTAGCATCATCAGTAATAATATGAGAGTATTCATCGTCACTATTTATTATGAGGTATCCATGTTCTTTAATATTATGTGAAAATTTCTTAAATGATTCTATTATGTGCTTTATGTCTCTAAAGTAATCGAGATGATCTAAATCAATATTCAAAATTACTCCGATATATGGATACAAGGACAGAAAACTTTCAACATATTCACATGCTTCAGTTATAAAAATTTCGCTGTTACCTATTTTAACATTTCCTTGTATCTCGTTTAACTCTCCGCCAACTAAGGCCGTGATATCCAAACCTGCCTTTAATAGCACCGATGTAACCATGGCAGTAGTAGTAGTTTTCCCATGGCTTCCAGATATAGCAATAGATTTTTGATAATGCTTTGCAAGCTTCCCTAAAAACTCAGCCCGATCATACACCTTGGCAGATGATTTCTGAGCTGCGACTAACTCGGGATTTAACTTATTAATAGCAGCGGTATAAACGACAATGTCAGGATTTATCTGCTCGATATTTGTTGCTTCTTGTTTATTAAAAAATATAGCACCCTTATCGATTAGCTTATCTGTTAAAAGACTTTTCTTTAAATCACTTCCGCTGATTTGGTTTCCCCTGTCTTGCATAATAGAAGCAATCGCACTCATACTTATGCCATCTATACCGATAAAATGTATTTTCATTGATTCAACTCCTAAAAAATTTTAAAGTATTTAATATTTTACCATATTAAATAGTGCATATTTCGCTATTTATGATTATAATAGTATTAATACCACGTTATTGCAACAATGCTATAACGCTTAAGGAGGGAAAGAAGTGAGCAAAGAAAAAGAAAAAGCTATGACGAAACAGCTTTATGAGGCAATGTTATCTCTAGAAACACTTGAAGAGTGTGAAAACTTTATGCATGATATTTGCACAGTAGCTGAGATTCACGCTATTTCTCAAAGGTTAGAAGTTGCCAAGTTACTTGAAGAAGGGCATACCTACGAAGAGATAGAAAAACGCACTGGAGCTAGTACAGCTACTATAAGTAGAATTAAAAGATACTTAAACCATGGTAAAGACGGATATAAAATTGTTCTTGCAAGAATGAAATAAATAGTAATTGGGAAAACTGAAAATTATCAAAAGGCTGCTTATTTAAGCAGCCTTTACTATTACTCTTCTTCTTTATCCCTATAAAGATTTGGTCTTAGCTCTCTATAGATTACATTCATATCGGTTTCGGTTAGGATAGGTTCATCTAATAGTTGTTCATCATCTCGTAAGTAATTACTTATTTCTGTCCCTTTTATGACATCTGTTTCGTTTTCTAAGTCAATTATACTAGCGCGAATACTAAATACAATTAGAGACTTAATAGGAACATCTTTCTTAACAGGGTCAACTTGCTCTTTTACTATTTTCTTAAGTTTATCCAGTAGGATTGTTGGGTTATCAAACTCTTCTTCTTTTCTTTTGCCTTTATCAATCCACTTTTCATCTTCTTCAGAACCTAAAATTTTGCCTTTTCGGTCTTCAACATGCACTAGATAAATTCCTGCTGGAGTAATTATAAGGTGTTCAATATAATAAATACGGTCTTCCTTTTCTACACGAACACGAAAACTATTTCTAATTTGATATTTTCTTTGGACTTTCTTAAGACTTATTTTCAATTGTTGATAAGTGTTTTGACGCATTTGTGCTAGTGTTAAAGCAACAACCAAAAATATTAACGCAATAAATGATACGGGATCATTAATCATTCTAATCACTCCTTTTCTCTCATATTAATATTTTACCATGAATGCTTATAGAGTGAAACTAATCTAAATGGTAAATTCGTGTAACAAGCGTAAAACCAAACATGAAGTGCAACTAATAGCTTTAATCAATTGAAGATAAGTCGATTTTCTATTATACTTGCTTTATCAGGAATGATGAAATAGTATTAAATGGATTTAAGATATTAAGAGGAGTGAGTCAAATGGACATGCGAGCGCCAAGAGGCACATATGATGCAATGCCAGGTCAGGTTGAAAGATTTCAATATATAGAAGAAGTTTTTAAGTCTGTTGCAGAAAGATTTGGATATAAAGAGATTAGAACACCAGTCTTTGAGCACACAGAGCTATTTGAAAGAGGTGTAGGAGATACAACAGATATTGTTCAAAAGGAAATGTATACCTTTGAAGATAAGGGAGAAAGAAACATTACTTTAAGACCAGAGGGGACTTCACCAGTTGTTAGAGCTTTTGTAGAGCATAAAATATATGGTCAAGCGGCAATGCCTGTCAAATATTATTATAAAGCAATTCCAATTATGCGTTATGAAAGACCTCAGGCAGGTAGACTTAGGCAGCATCACCAGTTTGGCATAGAACTATTTGGCACAAATGACCCTAGGTCAGACATTGAAGTTATTGATTTGCTCAATACTTTTTATGAAGAATTAGGACTAAAGCAGATTGAGGTTCAAATTAACTCGGTAGGTTGCCCAAAGTGTAGGGAAAGCCATAGGGAAGCTTTGTATGATTTCTTATATGATGTTAAGGATGAGTTATGCTCTACTTGTCAAGACAGGTTGGATAAAAACCCAATGAGAATTCTAGATTGCAAAAACCCCAAGGATCAAGAACTTACAAAAGATGCACCTATTATGATAGATTATTTATGTGGTGATTGCAGTTTGCACTATCAAGAAGTTAAAAAGGGGCTAAGTTTAATTAATATAGAGTATATAGAAAATACTCGCTTAGTAAGAGGTTTAGATTATTACACTAACACTGCATTTGAGTTTTGCAATAAGGCTTTAAGTGGACCGAGCAATGTAATCGGTGGTGGCGGAAGATATAACGGTCTGATTGAAGAAATAGGTGGTCCAGAGACACCAGGAATAGGGTTTGGTAGTGGTCTTGAAAGAATAGATCTGGCACTAGAAGCTGAAGAAATAGAGGTGCCAATCAAGGATTACTGTGAAGTCTTTGTTTTGATTGCAGATGATATGGCTAAAGAAAAAGCACTAGCAATACTACATAATTTAAGGAAATCTAAAATAGCTGCTGATACGGAATATACAGAGAGAAGTTTTAGGGCACAAATGAAGCATGCGGATAGACTAGGAGCCAAATACACAGTAATACTTGGAAGTATTGAGCTTGAAAAGGGTGTAGTATTGGTTAGAAATATGAAATCAGGTAATCAAGAAGAGATTAGCATAGCAAATATAGTCAAATACTTTCTCTAAGCTTAAAATAAATAAAGGATACAAAGCTAGAAATTGTTTGAGAGTTGTTAGATCATATAATTTTTATCATGATGAAATATGGTAAAATTATGTTAGTTTCTGATAAACATCGAATAATAGCTAGCTTTTTATTGTAAGCTAAAAGCAAATAACATATAATTAAAACAGAGTGTAAATGGGGTAAAGGAGAGATTAAATTGTCTAAATATGTATTAGCAATAGATGTTGGTAGTACTACTACAAAAGCAATTCTTTTTGGTCCAAAAGATGGATTACGC
>PWPR01000205.1 GCA_003557085.1 Clostridia bacterium
AACCTGAACACGGAGTTTTTCTTCCTTTTTCTTCAGTTTTTCATTCTCCTTTTTCAGCTGATCTTCTTCAAGTTCTAACTTTTCAATCGCATGCACCAGGTCCACATTTTCTTTTTCAATGTTCTCTTTCTGCTGATTCAGCTGCCGTCTTTTGGCCGAATTATCATTTTTCTCTTTTTCCATATTGGCACCTCCTGCCAAAAAGTTAATTTTTACTTCTCAAATTTAATTATAGGTTATGCACTCAACTGTACTTTATTATTGCTTGCATAATTGTGAAAGCCAATGCTGACATGAGCATAAACATTATGGCTTTGGTTTTGTTATCTGCATTCATATATTTATTCACTTCTTCCTTTTAATATTCATCAAGTAGTATAATGAATGATTGAGGATGATTCAAGTTAATTTATAATAACTGTTTCAAAACCTAAGTTTCTTAAAATTCTTGTTAATAATATTTGGCCACTTTCTTCTGCCCTATCAAGCACGCCTAATCGTAAGGCTTTGCTTTCAAGCTCTGTTGAAAAGTTTTCAAGTGCTAAGAATAGGTCCTCATTTCTTACTCGATTAAATAAGGCATCACTTTCACTATATGGATTGTAACTTAAAAACTCTATTGATGTAATTTGGAAGTTTGGTAAAGCTATTTCAATAGCACTATTCTCTAAATCAAGAGAGGTAATCTCTGCATGATTTAAGTCAACTCCAGCTTTTACTTTTGCTTCAATTGTAAAAATAAAGGACTTAGTGGTCAGGGGGATTACTATATTTCTAAATGTTTTATGTTCAGTAAATTCTACAATATCATGAAAATACATTTCTAAAGTATTAAGCTCGCCAATATCTTGAATGCTCTCTAGGACTGTAGAAAAAGTTAAGACAGTATTTTCTTCAGCTGTTCTAAGTGAATATATCCATACACCCTGCATTACAATGGCAATAATGAGTATTAGGATTAAAATTGTGTTATTTCTTTTCATATTGTTCACCTCTTTTAAGATGTTATCTATTATATAGTATTTCCTCTAAATGTAAAATAAAAACCACTTCCTTAGAAGTGGCTAGTTGCTAAACAGTTTTTGGATCATCGTAAGTTGCATCTTTTGTATCTACTTTGATAGTCTTTATCTTAGGTGGGTTTGCTGGCGTACCCATGTTTAAATTACTAAGAGGAGTTTTGCTAATATATTCAGCTGCTTCATAACCTTCAGTGACTTTTCCAAAGGCAGCATACTCTCCATCTAAATGAACATGAGTTCCAAGCATAACAAAGAATTGTGAACCTGCAGAATTAGGACTCATGCTTCTAGCCATCGATAATACTCCAGGAGTGTGTTTTAAAGTATTTTGCTTAAAGCCATTACTGCTAAACTCTCCTTTAATACTATAGCCAGGTCCAGCTGTTCCATTGCCTTTGGGGCATCCACCTTGGAGGACAAAGCCTGGAATTATTCTATGGATAGTCAATCCATCATAAAAGCCTTCATTAGCAAGTTTAATGAAGTTATTAACAGTATTTGGAGCAAACTCTGGGTAAAGCTCCCCAAATAGAATTTCTCCACTTTCCATTTCAATTTCAAAAGTTGGCAATGTATTTTCCATTTTTATTCTCTCCTTTAATATTCACTTTCTAAATCAACAATATTAATTAGACTTCTATTATGATATAAGTTGCTGATGTTTTCAATAACTGGATCCCATCTATTTAAGTCACTCATAGGTGAAGCTGCTCTATGTGGGCTCAGTATTACATTATCTAAAGTATCAAACGGTAAGTTAAAAGGATATTTTTTATCTCCTTTTTCGCGTAAATCTGCTTCATGCCAAAAAACATCTAAAGCTGCACCAGCAATAATGTTTTCTGATAGTGCCTCAAACAGATCTTCTTCAACAAAAGTATCGCCCCTGCCAATATTAACAATTAGACCATTTTTACCTAGAAGTAATAGTAGCCTCTTATTAATAAGACCTGTTGTTTCTTTAGTAGAAGGTAGCGTAGAGATAATTATATCTGATTTAGCAAAAAACTCTTCTATTTTTAAATAGCCATATGTTTTATAGATATTAGGATAACTATCGTCTAAGTTACTTCTTTTACAAGCTATAATTTTAGACTCAAAGCCACTTAAAAATTGGGCAACCTTTAAACCAACATGTCCTAGACCTAAAATGCCGATAGTGTTGTTTCTAAGAGGAATATTTTCTCTGCTAGTAAAACCATCTCTCCAAAGTCCATCTCTAACTGCTTTATCATGTACAATAATTGTATTTGCCAAACTTAGCAAAAGAGCTACTCCATGTTGGGCTGTAAAATAGGAATTACCATGACAATTAGCCAGTTGAATATTGTGCTTTTTAAATAGTTTTATCAAGTGCTGGACACCTGCGCCGGGGTTTTGGAATAACTTCATTCTCTTAGACGCTAATAAAAGCTCCTCGCTAGGCCTCCAGCCAACTATAACATCAACTTGATGTAAACTTGCTAAAGAGACGAGATTACTTTCACTAATATCAGTAGGAAAAATAAGCTCTATATTAGTATCGATATTTTCTTCCAAGTATTCTTTTAACTTTTGCGGAACTTGCCATATAAATAATACCTTCATTATTTTCTCCTTTATAAAAGGAGCGGTTATCACCGCTCCAAAATATCTATTCAGATAAAACTTTATGAATCTCTTTAAACTCTTTTGGAATATTAATTCCTTGAGGACATTCACTGATGCATTTTCCACACTCAATACACTTACTAGCATCAATACCATTTTCCATTAATGCTTGATAAGATTTTTTGGCTTGTTCTATATTGTCAAACATAAAAGCATTATTATACCTTGTAAATATATTAGGAATATTAATGTCCTCTGGACAAGGTAAACAATATTCACAACCAGTGCAATCTACTTTAATTCTGTCTAAATAAACTTCTCTAACTCTCTTTATGATGGCCAACTCTTCTGGAGTAAGTGAATCAACTTCCATTTCCTTGGCAACATCAACATTTTCAATTACATGTTCCATGGTGCTCATGCCACTTAAAACAGTAATTACTTCTTTAAAATTGCCAACCCATCTTAAGCACCACTCAGCTGGAGTTCTCTTGTAGTTAGCTTCATCCCAAATTTGCATAATATCATCAGGCACATTATTTGTTAAGCTGCCACCACGTAGAGGTTCCATTACTATGCTACCAATTCCTCTTTCATAAGCATAGCGCATACCTTCTAAACCAGCTTGATATTCTGTATCCATGAAGTTTAATTGGATTTGAGTGAAATCCCATGGATAAGAATTAATAATTTCCTTAAAAACCTCCAGCTTGTCATGGAAAGAAAATCCAATATATTTTATTTTGCCCTTTGCTCTAGCTTCTTCTAAAAACTTAATTACTCCAAGATCTTGGATTTGTGTCCATCTTTCCTTATTGAGGGCATGTAAAAGATAAAAGTCAATTTGCTCAACTTCTAACTTTTCAAGCTGCTCATCTAAATATTTCTCAAAATCTTCATACTTTTCTACGAGCCACACAGGATGTTTAGTAGCAAGATGTACTTTTTCTCTATAACCATCTTTTAATACTTTTGCGACAAATTTTTCGCTAACTCCTTGATGGTATGGATAGGCAGTGTCGATGTAATTAACACCATTATCTATTGAATAGCGAATCATCTTCATTGAATCATCTTCATTTATCTTACTAGTATCATTATCAAAGTGAGGCAAACGCATGCATCCAAATCCTAAGACAGATATATCTTCGCCTTCAATATTTGGGAATACTCTATAATTCATTATTTTCCTCCTAGTCAAACTTTTCGAATTATTAAGGTTATCGAAAAGATTATACCATTTTATATACATTATTATCAAGGTAAGACCCAGTTATGGTATAGTAGACTTAGAAAAATGGTGGAGATTATTATGAAAGAACTACATAAATACTTAAAAGAAATCAATCAGCATACTGAAAAAATTACACTAGCTAAATTTGCTGGGGATATGCTTGAACCTACTTTTGGCAAGTACCTAGGAAACTTTGTAAATATTATGCTATATACTTGCCGACCAAAAAGTATTTTGGAACTAGGGCTGGGCAGTGGGTATGTTACAAGCATTTTAGCCTCATATGCAAAAAACATGAATGGAAAATTACTAAGCGTAGATATAGCTAAAGAAAAAATTGATAGAGCAAGAAATGAACTATCAATATATAATGATGTTATGGAGCTAATAGAGTATGATATTGTTGATTATTTAGAAGAGAGTAACGATAGATATGATTTGATAGTTCAAGACAGTAATCCATATATTTATAAGAAAACACTTGCTAACATAGCTAACTTGCAAACAAAGGGAGATGTGCTACTAATTCATGATGCGAATGTGTATCTCAATGAATACTGCCCTGAAGATTTAAAAAGTGTAATGGAAGAGTTTAATGAGTATTTAATAAACTTTAGCCTATATCAAGCTTCACTAATAGACTTAGAAGATGGTCTCTGGTTTTGTGTTAGGAGTTAGTGTGTTCATTTAAGTACTCAGCACGTGACCAGATATCTCTTAAGGAAAGCACTCTGTCTATTGATAAGATTCCATCAAGGTGATCTATCTCGTGTTGTAGAAGTTCTGACCAGTCATTACTAAAATCTTCTTGATAATATTTTCCTTGTTCATCATAATATTCTACAGTTATATTTTTGCTTCTATATATATGAGCCATTATATTAGGTAAGCTAAAACAATCATCAAACATTTTAATGCTATCTAAGCTGTAGGAAGTAATAATCGGGTTAATAAAATATTTATTCTCATTCCCATCCATATTGATGCAAATTGCTCTTTTAAGAATGCCGATTTGTGGAGCAGCGACTCCTCTACCAAAGCCATTTTCTTTTTTAAAATTAGCAAGTGTATCAGCTAAGTCTCTAAGCAGACTTGTATCTTCTTTGGATAGTGGAAAACCTATTTCACACGATTTTTGTCTAAGTAATCCATTGCCAAGGAGAAAAATTTTTCTAACTGACATGAAATTCACCCTTTCTTTAGGTATAATAATGTTGTAGTATTATTCGATAAAGTATTAAAATTTCCTTTATTAAATACATCATGGAGGTATAAAAATGAAAAGCAAGAAAACAGTAGGTATCATTGGAGGAATGGGGCCAGAGGCAACTTCTGACTTCTTCCAAAAACTCATTAAAGCTACACCAGCGATTAAAGATCAAGATCATTTAAGAGTAATAATTGATAGTAACACGAATATTCCTGATAGAGTGCAGGCTATCTTAGGGAACGGACCTTCTCCAGTTGCAGAAATAGTAAAATCAGTTAAATTGCTTGAGAAAGCAGGGGCAGAGATTTATGTAATGCCATGTAATACTGCTCATTACTATTATGGAGAGATTGCAAAAGAAGTTGAGGGTGAATTCTTTCATATAATGAAAGTAGTTGCTAATCATATTGTATCCAAGTATCCTGCTGTTGAGAAAGTGGGGCTACTTGCTACTACTGGAACGATAGATTCAGGTCTATATCATAAAGCTTTTAAAGAGTTTGGTTTGAAAACAATTGTGCCAGATGATTTTACTCAACTTGAAGTAATGGAAGCGATATTTGCACCTTGGGGAATAAAAGCAGGGAAGTATAAGGATGCAAAAACTGTGCTTAAACGTTCTGCTCAAAAACTAATCTCTAATGGTGCAGAATTAATAGTAATGGGATGTACAGATTTACCACTAGCTTTAGAAAAAAAAGACGTACAAGTTAATTTGCTTGATTCATCAGAAGTATTAGCAAATGAGGTTGTAGCAAAAGCATATAAATAAAAAAAAGAAAAAAACAAAATATATTTGACAAGAGCAGATATCTTCGGTATACTCTTTTTCCGGTGAGCCGCTACAGGCAAACCTTTGATAAATAAGCACAGAAATACTTAATAACAACATCATGAAATTAGCATCAAAAATTCAAAATTAGGTATTGACTGAGCTAGGTTGTCATGCTATTATATACAAGCCGTCGCAAAGAGGACGGCAAGGAAGCAAGAACATTGAGAATTGAATAGTGAAGCGAAAGTACTTGAGCAGAGAGTAAAAAAGTAATTTACGGAGAGTTTGATCCTGGCTCAGGACGAACGCTGGCGGCGTGCCTCATA
>PWPR01000176.1 GCA_003557085.1 Clostridia bacterium
TATTTCACTTACAGCTAAATGATAAATTCAATGTGGAAAGGGCAATATACAAGCCAATTTATAATAATGTGTTAAAAGTATCATTTACAATCGCCATAAAGTATGAAGATATTTTGATTAATAATGATATAAATATTTTTATGTTGATGCTTGTTAGTGTGATTTTCTTCTTAAGTATATTTGCCTAGTTAATTATAAGTTTAAGCGGGTCTAATAAATACCAAGTAATCAATTTATTAAAAATAGTAATAGTGTTATAATAGCATAAAGATATCTTAAGAAATGTTGTTTTAATAAGGAATTTAAGATAAGGAATAGTTGTAAAGATATCTAAAGGCAGGTAAAGAGGTAAAACTAATGAAATTTAAGATTGAAAAAAATTACATAATACTATTTGTGGCCTTATTTTTTTTCTGGGTTATATTGTCTCCCAGAATGGATATAGCAGCTATAATTTTAGGCATTTTTATTGCTGGAATTATCACTATTTTTAATCATCAGATGATAGTAAATAGAAATGAAAGGCCAGTAGTATTTTTTAAAAATATTACTAGATTCATTTCATATTTGGTTGTTCTCTTAGTGGAAATAATTAAATCTAATATTCATGTTGCAAAAATAGTTTTAGATCCAAAATTGCCTATTGATCCACACATGATAAAAATTCCTGTAAAGTCAAGAAAAGAAATATATCAAGTACTATATGGAAATTCAATTACTTTAACACCTGGCACTTTGACCGTTGATATAGCAGATGGTATGTATATAGTTCATGCCTTAACTAAAGAAGCAGCAAAGGGACTTGAAGACAGTGTACTAGAGAAGAAAATTCTAGAAATTGAGGGTGGTCATAATGATTAACGTCTTAACAGGAGTAGCTATTTATCTAGCAATACTGTTTATTTTTTGTTTGTATAGAGCTTATAAGGGGCCACATGCTGCTGACAGAGTAGTTGCTATTAATGTTGTTTCTACAAAAGTCGCAGTAATAATAGCAATTGTAGCGATAGTTACTAATCAAGATGCTTTTGTAGATGTTGCGCTAATTTATGCTATGACAGGTTTTATTGCTACAATCAGTTTCTCAAAATATGTCGAGAAAAAGAAATTGTTTTAGGTGATTAAGAATGATTAGAGATATTATTATATACATTTTTTTATTTGGTAGTGGGTTTTTCTTTTTTGTAGGAACAGTTGGATTGCTTAGGATGCCAGATACTTATTCTAGAATGCATGCAACAGCTAAAAGTGATACTCTAGGTGCTGGGCTTGCTTTCTTAGCGCTTGTGATATATAGAGGTTTGGATATAGTATCGCTTAAACTCTTAATAGTATTAATTTTTGTCTGGATAACTACACCAACTGCAGCTCATATAATTGCTAAGGCTAAATACAATCAAGAAAATGGTGATAAAAGGTGAGATACTTAAACTTAATATTAATCTTATTTCTTATCGCTTGTGCAATTGCTGTAGAAAGAACCAAGGATCTTGTTAGTGCGATTGTAATATTTGCATCATATAGTTTAGTGATGGCAATCTTATGGCTTATTTTGAGAGCTCCAGACATTGCTATGACAGAGGCCGCTATAGGAGCTGGAGTTACCACAGTCTTGTTCATTGGAGTAATTAGCAGAACAAGGAGGATGGAGAAATGAAAAATTATCTAATTTTGATAACCTTGACGCTATTGCTGATAGTTTTAGTTTCAAGTCTAAATGAAATGCCTGTAATGGGGGACATTGCTAGCCCCGCTTATAATGAAGTGGCAGAATACTATATAAATAATACACAAGAAGATACAAATATAACTAATATTATTTCTGCAATTATTACTGATTATAGAGCTTTTGATACTTTAGGTGAAACTACTGTTTTATTTACTTCAATTACAGCTGTTGTTTCTGTATTAGGTTTTAGTATTAAGGATAAAAAGGAGTAGAGTAATGGATGATTTAATTGTAAAAACAGTCACAAAATTAATTATTCCTTTTATCCAATTATATGGCATATTTGTTATCTTGCATGGACATTTGTCACCGGGTGGAGGATTTGCGGGTGGAGCAATTATTGGAGCAAGCTTTATTTTATTAACTTTGGCTTTTGGTATAGAATACACAAAAAGTATTTTGTCAGCAAAAGTTACAGAGAGAGTAGAGATAGGTGGAGTTATTTGGTATATATTTATAGGACTTATTGGAATAGCAATAAGTGGTGTATTCTTAGGCAATAGAGTTGCAGGATTTCCAATGGGTACTTTTGGTAGTGTAATAAGTGGTGGGATGATTTCTTTGATTACAATAGGTATTGGGTTGAAAGTTGCCAGTACTATGATTTCTTTGTTCCACCATATAATAGAGGAGGACTAATGTGTCAAATCTATCTACAATAATTGATAATATTAATTACATTGGAGCTTTTACTCTATTCATAATTGGATTATACACAGTCCTTACTCACTCAAATTTACTCAAAAGAGTTATTGGTGTAAATATCATGGAAACTGCAGTTTTTCTATTTTTTGTTTCTATAGGATATATTAGAGGTGCTAATGCCCCAATTATTAATCCAGAAGTAGGCGATACTTTCTTTGTGAACCCATTACCATCAGCAATGATATTAACAGGAATTGTAGTAGCAGTAAGCATAACTGCATATGGGCTAAGTTTGCTAATAAGGTTATATAAAGATTATGGGACTTTAGAGCTAGATGAAATAATTAAAAAGGAAGAAATAGCAAATGAATAGCGCACATTTACCTGTATATATCTTGTTAATTTTATTAGTCTCAGCTGTTACAACACCACTTACTAAAGCTAATTCTAAATTTTTCAATATTAAGTTATTTGGATCACTTTTCTTTGTTAATATACTAGCTTTATTGCAGTTATTAATGGTGTGGAGCAGTGGTCCACTTCGATACTCGTTTGGAAATTGGGACTCTGCCATAGGAATTGAGTTTCTGATTGATGAATATACTAGTTTATTAGTTTTAGCAATTGTCATTATTTCTACTTTGATTGTTATATTTTCTACAAAAGACATATTATTAGACATTTCAAAAGAGAAAACCCCATCCTATTATACATTAGTTTTGCTGCTGATGTTTTCAATGAGTGGGATGGTCATGACTAATGATTTATTTAATCTTTATGTCTTCATGGAGATTTTATCACTCACTTCATGTGCCATTATTTCTATAAAAGATCACAGAGCAAATACGATGGCAAGTTTTAAATATTTAATGTTGGGAACAATTGGCTCAGTGTCAATTCTTCTAGGAATTGCCATGCTTTATATGGTTACTGGGCATTTGAATATGACCTTAACAAATGAAACAATTTCAACAGTTTGGCAGTTCTATCCAAGGAATATATTAATAAGTTTAAGCTTTATAACTACAGGATTAGGACTAAAAGCTGCAATATTTCCACTACATATTTGGCTACCAGATGCTTATACTGTAGCTCCAAATTCATCAAGTGCTATTTTAGCAGCATTTGTAACAAAAGTTTATGCTTTTACACTAATTAAATTTGTATATAGGGTAATTGGCATAGAGGTTATTAAAACAATTTCAATAAATGAGTACTTAGCTATTTTTGCTGTAATTAGTATTATTATGGGTTCGATGTTTGCAATAGGTCAAAAAGATATCAAGCGAATGCTTGCTTATTCAAGTGTTTCGCAAATAGGATATATATTCTTAGGAATCAGCTTATCTTCAGAGCTGGGACTGTCAGCTAGTCTATTTCATATTATTGCACATGCTCTAATGAAGAGTACCCTTTTCTTGACAGTAGGTGCCGTTATTTATAAGAAAGGGATACGTAAAGTTAGCGATTTTGATGGACTAGGATATGAGATGCCTTTGACATTAGGAGCTTTTTCTATAGCTGCCTTAGGTATGATAGGAATACCTGGAATAAATGGTTTTATGAGCAAATGGTATTTGAGTTTAGCTGCTTTTGAAGTTGGAAAGCCAATATTTATTGTCTTTATTCTTATCAGTAGCTTCCTGAATGCAATTTATTTCTTGCCGATAGGGATATCAGCTTTTTTGAAAGAGAGTATGTATAGAGAGCAAGTAATGCAAAAAGATGATTTACCTTTGAGCTTGAAAGCTCCAATTGTATTATTAGCCTTAGGATGTATAATAACGGGCATTTTCCCTGATATAATCATGAGTTTTATAGAAAGAGCTCTGCCTACTTTCTTATCAATAGGTCTTTAAGTTAGGATGTTATAAATGAAGAAGCAACTAGGTCTTATAAAAAGAGAACTTGAAAAAATAATACAAAAAGTGTTCCCTGACTTTTTCTGTGCAAACTGTATTTTGGTTTTTATTATATATTTAATAATGATGCTGATTGTCATTATATCAACTACAGTAGGTTTTAGTGGGGGGCCTTTTGCAATAGGTAATCCAGATAGTTTTTTTGGAAGGCTAGGAGCTTTTTTAGGCTCTTTTAAAGCTATGCCTCTAATTATTGTTTTGCTACCCTTAATTGGGGGACCATTAGAGGCTATAATTGGTAAGAACTCTAGACTACTAAGAGATACTTTGGTAGTAAATACATCTTTTATTACCTTTTTGCTTATTTTATTAATGTATCCGCAAGTTATTCAAGGAAGTATGAGTTTTTCTATACCTTTTGTGTTTGGGATGGGGCTAAGCTTTAATGTGGACATATTTAGTTATGTCATGGCTATTACTTCTGGTGTATTGTGGCTATTTGTTTCAATCTATGCACATGATTATATGGATCATGAGAGGCATCAGAATAGATTTTTCTTGTGGATGTCAATAACATTTGGAGGAGTTCTAGGAACTTTTATGGCTGGAGACCTCCTTACTATGTTTTTATTTTTTGAAATTATGACTTTTAGTTCGTATATTTTAGTAGCTCACAACCAATCTACTGAATCTATGATAGCAGGAAATAGCTATATTTTCATTGGAGTAATAGGTGGACTTTCAATTCTTCTAGGGATGATGATGCTTTATTCATACACTGGTACCTTAGAGCTAATACCTATGGCAAGCCAATTGGCTGCCATGGGTAATGCTAAGTATATTATGGTAGGATTATTTGTTTTAGGATTTGGTATTAAGGCTGGAATGCTACCACTTCACGTTTGGCTTCCCAAAGCTCATCCTGTCGCACCAACACCAGCAAGTGCTTTGCTTTCTGGGATATTAATTAAAGTGGGTGCCTATGGATTATTGAGGCTTACAGTCAGTATATTTATGCCAAATCCACTAGATATTATTGGAGCTGCAGATCCATTATGGTCAGTTTCTAATAATTTAGGCGTTATGATAATTTGGGCTGGTTTGGTTTCAATGATAGTTGGAGCTTTCTTGGCTATGCAACAGACTGGCATGAAAAAACTCTTAGCATATAGTAGTATAAGTCAAGTAGGGTATATCCTTATGGGAGTAGGCGTAACTGCCTACATGGGATATGTTGGAGCAATAGGATATGCTGGTGCAATTTACCATATGATAAATCATGCTCTCTTTAAGTCGCTACTGTTTATGGTCGCAGGTGTAGTATTTTATCAAACAGGTGAACTAGATATGACAAAACATGGAGGTTTATGGAGGAAATTGCCATTTACAGGATTACTATGCTTAGTTGGTATCTTTGGGATAGTTGGGATGCCTATGTTTAATGGTTTTATCAGTAAAGCTTTGCTTCATAATGGAATCGTAGATGCCTACACTTTTGGTCATGCATCTTTTAGATATGCTGAAGTACTTTTCAAAATAGTAAGTATGGCAACTGTAGCCTATTATATGAAATTTTTTGCTTCAATATTTTTAGGAAAATTGCCAGAAAAGTATGAAAATATAGGTGGAGAAAAAGGAATGATGGATATGGCTATGGGTGGGCTTGCTCTGCTAATAATAGCTATTGGCCATGCTCCTAACTTTATTTTAGAAAGGTTTATTATTCCTTCTGCAAAAATGCTTACATTTGATCCGTTGATTATAGAATCTAGGTTAATGAGTATAGACTTCTTCACTTATAAAGAGATTAGTGGGGTGTTCTGGGTTTTTGTAGTTGGTGGGTTGCTTTATTTAGCAGGAACAAAACTCAACTTATTCAAATTGAACTTTTATAAAAAGTTAGATATAGACAAGAA
>PWPR01000182.1 GCA_003557085.1 Clostridia bacterium
GGTGGATAAGACACCTCAGCAGTTGCTATAGCAGCTAAATTAGGTGCTGAGTGCGAAATATACACTGATGTAGAAGGAATATATACTACTGATCCTAGAATGCATGAGAAGGCTAAGAAACTTGATTACATTGGTTATGAGGAGATGCTTGAGATGTCAAGTTTAGGAGCTGGAGTAATGCATTCTAGAGCAATAGAGTTGGCGCAGAAGTACAAAATACCAATTTATGTTGGCTCAAGTCAAAAAAATATAGGCGGAACAATAATAAAGGAGCATGATATATCAATGGAAGAAAGAGCAGTTACAGGGTTATCAGTTAGTGATGAAGATATTATGGTTACAATAGGTAGCTTTCCTTATGATCCAAAAGTTATTTCAAAACTATTTTTAGATTTAGCAAGTAAGGAAGTGAATGTGGATATGATTAGTCAAACAGCACCTCAAAATAATAACATAAGTATATCTTTTACTGCACCATTAATAGATAAGAAACATGTTTTAGCTGTAGTAGATGAGTTTAAAAAGGATTACAAGTTAGAAATTGACGTTGACCAAAACATTTCAAAAGTTTCAGTGGTCGGGATAGGTATGAGAAGCCAATCAGGTGTAGCTGCTAATATTTTTAGAATATTTGCAGAAAATGATATTCAATACAAGCAAGTAACGACTTCAGAGATTAGAATAACTTTTACTATTGATAGTAATGATAAAAACAAAGCAGCTAAATTGATAGCTAATTGCTTTGACTTATAGGGATTAAAATGTCTTTAATCTTATTAAAAGAATGGCTAAATGAAAATGTAGTTAAGTTAAGAGTTGATTCAATAATATCTCAAAAGTGTAAACCAGGGCAGTTTGTAATGATTAGAGTTTCCGAGCTCGGAGAGAGAATACCTTTAACAATTTATGATTATAGTAGGCATGATAATTATATAGAGCTTATTTTCCAGATTGTAGGTGTTACGACAGATAAGCTTTCACATCTGGATGTAGGTGATAAAATTATGGATTTACTAGGTCCTTTGGGAAATCCAATAAGTAGCTTAAAAGAAAATAAAGTATTAGTAGTAGCTGGTGGTTTAGGGATAGTTCCTATGCTAGCACATTTAAAAAAAGTTTATGCAAAAACTATTGATGGTATTTATGGTGTCAAAAAGCAAGATTCTTTAGTTTTGTTAGAAGAGTTAAGAGAATGTGTGAGTAATCTAAGTATTTTCACTGAAGATGGCTCATATGGAAGTAAAGGTTATGTTAGTAATGATCTCGCTGTGATGCTAACTAATCAAAAGTATGATCATGTTATTGCTATTGGACCAATACCAATGATGTCAGCAGTAGTTGATATCACAAAGAGATACAACATACCTACTTCAGTTTCTCTTAACCCTATTATGGTAGATGGCACTGGAATGTGTGGTGGCTGTAGGGTTAAAGTATCAGGAGAAGTTAAATTTGCATGCATTGATGGCCCTGAGTTTGAAGGCTTAGAGGTAGATTTTGATGAGTTAATCATTAGATCTAATATTTATACTGAGAGAGGTCATAATTGTGGTTGCGAGAAGTAAAAAAGTTAAAATAAGACTGCTTAAGGATAAAGAGAGAGAAGAAAGCTTTAGTGAAGTAGTTCTTGGTTACAATCATGAGGAAGCTTATGAAGAAGCTGCAAGATGTTTACAGTGCAAAAATAAACCCTGTGTAGAGGACTGCCCTGTAAAAATAGATATTCCAGAATTTATTAAAGAAATTATAAGCAATAATTTAGAAAAAGCTCTGCAAATAATTAATGCTAATAATAGTTTCCCTGGAATATGTGGTAGAGTGTGTCCACAAGAAGCTCAATGTCAGACTAACTGTATAAGAGCTAGGATAGGTGATCCTATTGAGATAGGCGAGTTAGAGAGATATGTAGCAGACTCTATGGCAGATTCTACAAAAGAGATTAAACCAATCAAGAAAGTTACTGATGTATCAGTAGCAGTAATTGGTTCAGGACCTGCCTCACTAGCATGTGCGGGGGAGTTGCTGAAAAATGGTATCAATGTGACTTTATATGAAGCTTTGCACGAGCTTGGTGGAGTTTTGCGTTATGGAATTCCTGAGTTTAGGCTGCCTAGGGAAGTCATTGATAGGGAGATTGAGTTTCTAATCGATTGTGGATTAATAATAGAAAGAAATTTTTTGGTTGGAAGGACTATAGAATTAGATGAATTGTTAAATGAAGGTTTTAACTTTGTATTTGTAGGTATAGGAGCAGGAACACCAAGATTGCTAAATATAGCAGGAGAAAACTTTAATGGCGTGTACTCTGCAAATGAGTTTTTAACGAGAGTAAATCTTATGAAAGCTTATGACCATAATAGTGATACACCCATTTATGTTGGCAACGATGTTATTGTTATTGGAGGAGGAAATGTAGCTCTTGATGCAGCAAGATCAGCGAGAAGGCTAACAAAAGGTAATGTAACAATAGTTTATCGACGAAGCATGGAAGAAATACCTGCAAGAAAAGCAGAAATTCAACATGCTTTAGATGAGAGAATTGATATTAAAACATTATTATCTCCAGCACTAATCAATGGAAAGAATGGTTGGGCATTAAGTTTAGAGTGTGACCAAATGGAGTTGACAGATGATTATATAGATGGAAGAAAAACAGTCAAAAAATCTATATTGCCAAATAAAGAGTTAAAAGCAGATACAATTATAGTAGCTATAGGACAAAAACCAAATTCTCTAATAAAAAATATCTCTAAAAAGTTAGAGCTAACTAAAAGGAATACAATTAGGGTAAATAATAGATATGAGACCTCTCTTGAGAATGTATATGCAGGGGGCGATATAATTACTGGTTCATCTACTGTTATTAGTGCTATATCTGCAGGTAGGAAAGCTGCTTTAGAGATGCTCACAAAGTGCAATAAAATATCATCTTCTTAGATGATCAGCCATAGACTAAGAATAGAATTTTTTAGACATCTAACAATAGCACATTTTTTTAGAAAACTTGGTAACTACTTAGCATTTATGTTATTTTAGTTGTATGGATTAAAAAAGAATGAGGATGTGTAAGATGAAGTTAGTATCATGGAATGTGAATGGACTTAGAGCTTGTGTGAAAAAGGGTTTTTTAGACTTTTTTAAGGATATTGATGCAGACTTTTTTAGTGTTCAAGAGATTAAGTTGCAAGAAGGTCAGATAGCACTTGATTTAGATGGGTATTATGATTATTGGCATTATGCTGATAAGAAAGGATATTCTGGGACAGCAATTTTTACTAAGCATAAGCCAATTAGTGTCAGTTATGGTATGCATAAAGATGAGCATCTTGGTGAAGGCCGCATTATCAATCTTGAGTATAATGATTTCTACTTAGTTAATGTATATACACCAAACTCACAAAGAGGATTAACTAGGCTTGAATATAGGGTGGAATGGGAAGATGATTTTCGAGAGCATTTAATTAATTTGAATAGTAAGAAACCAGTTATTGTTTGTGGTGATCTTAATGTAGCTCACCAGGAAATAGATTTGAAAAATCCTTCAGCTAATAGAAAAAATGCTGGGTTTACAGATGAGGAAAGAGAAAAGTTTGGGATGTTACTTGATGCTGGATTTATCGACACTTTTCGTTTTTTCTATCCAGAAAAAGAAGAGATTTATTCTTGGTGGTCATATATGAGAAAATCAAGAGAAAGAAACTCAGGGTGGAGAATTGATTATTTTCTTACTTCACAAGATTTAGAAGATAAGTTAGGGGATGCAAACATCCATACGGAGATTTATGGAAGCGATCATTGTCCAGTTTCTCTTATAATTAAATAAAAAACTAAAGGAATGCCATTAGATTTGGGCATTCCTTCTGATATGTGTGCCAAGTATAGCATTAATGCAGCTTGTAAATATGCATTACTAGACTTTCACTACAAGTGTGGCAAGTTACAGTTTAATATTAGTATTTGTCTAAGCAAAAGAAGTGGTTAGGAGAGACCTTTGAGTCTACATTTAAAAGTTGAAAATGATGATTACTTGGATAAAGAAGCTTACTCCAATCATAAATTTATGATTGGCGTAAATTGTTTTTACTATTTATACTGTCTACTTGACAGGGTATGTTCAGTTTGCACTATCCTTAATAATACTGGATATTATCCAATAAAAGAAAGAACTCGATTCTTTCCGCTATTTAAGTTAATAAAGTCTATAGATTCTTAGCTATATAAATTCAGGATAAACTGTCTTCTTTATAAAAGCCATGTATTTTAGTTTCTAAGATTCAAGACTTTTTCAATGTCTTTCTGATATTCTTTTTCATCATCAACAGGAGTTTCTAAAATCATAGGAAGATTCTTTATGAACTCATGATTAATATAGTTAGATATACCTAGATTTTCTAAAAGCCCTTCTCCAATATTTTCATGACGATCTTTGTTGCTATCATGAGGCATTTTTGAGTCATTTAAGTGAGTTAAGTAGACTCGTTCCAAAGCAATTTTGCTTTTAAGCTCTGATATTAGCCTATCAACCTCACTTGCATCTCTAAAGTCATACCCAGCTGCAAAAAGGTGGCAACTATCAAGGCAAACACCAAGTTTATCATTCCAATTAAGTTTCTCTAAAATACTTTGTATTTCATCCAAACTTCTTCCTATTTCTGTTCCTTTCCCAGACATAGTCTCGAGGCAAATAATAGTGTTGCCTTGGTATCCTTCAAGTGCAAATTCAAGACCCTCTGCAATGAAGTCAATTGCGTCTTCTAAAGAATTTTTTACATGTGATCCTGGATGCATTACAAGATATTCTGCTTTTATATGATCAGACCTTCTAAGATCTTCATATAAGACCTGCTTCCCAAAAGCTCTTGTTCTTGGAGTAGAACTAGCTAAATTTACTGTATAAGGAAGATGGGCGACTACTGGGTTTATTTTATGTTTATCTTTAAGTCTAATAAATTCTTCAATCTCTTCTGGCATATACTCCCTAGCAGAGCCTCCTCTTGGGTTCCTAGTAAAGTATTGAAAAGTAGATATCTCTAAATCAATAGCTGATTCAATCATTTTAACTAAACTTCCTTTGGTAGATAAGTGACTTCCAATTTTCATGTTAAACACCTCATTTTTCTTGTATAATGAGTATATTGAATTTAGGTAATCATGACAAGGAAAGTTTGATAAATATGAATAAAGAAAAAGAGATGAATAGAGTTATATCGGTAAGCTTGTTTGCAAATATTTTTTTGAGCTTCACTAAAGTATTAGCAGGTATGCTAGGAAATAGTAATGCATTGTTGGCTGATGGCGTACATTCCGTGTCAGATGTGTTAACTACTCTAGTTGCTTTCATTGGTATTAAAGTTAGTAATAAGCCACCTGACGCTGGACATATGTATGGACATTCTAAATATGAGGCTATAGCTTCAAAAATTATAGCAATTTTTCTTGTAGTGACAGCTCTTGGCATAACGTATAATGCTTGGATGGATTACTTTGAAGGAAAGACATTGGTTCCTGAAAGTATAGCTTTGTATGCAGCAGGCCTTTCGATACTAATAAAAGAATTATTATTTAGATATGTATTTAGAATAGGAAATAAATTCAATAGCTTAGCACTAATTTCTGATGCTTGGCACAACAGAAGTGATGCTTTATCCTCAATAGGTGCGTTTATAGGTATAGTACTTGCTAGGTATGGTTTTTTATGGGCAGACCCTTTGGCAAGTACAGCAGTTGCCATAATAATATTAAGAGTAGGAATTAAAATCTATCTTGATTCTATTGATCAGTTAGTAGACAGTTCTCCAGATGAAAGTACAATGCAAAAAATTAATGAAGCAATAGCGAAAGTAAGTGGAGTTCTAGATGTAGATGAGGTGAAAGCAAGAATGGTCGGGTCTGATATTCATATTGATCTGAAAATATCTGTTGATAAAAGTATTACTGTAAAAGAAGGTCATGATATAGCAGTGCAGGTAGAAGAGAGAATTGTAAAAGCCGTGCCAAATTGTCAGGAAATTATGGTACATGTGAACCCTAAGTTGAATGATTAATCAAGATTTGGCAAGTATTTAATGTGCAATAACAATTTGCATATTGCATATTTCAAACTTTCAGAATCTGAAATACACATTTTAAAGCA
>PWPR01000041.1 GCA_003557085.1 Clostridia bacterium
ATATCCTGAGGTTATAGCTAGTATCAAAGAAAACTTTGCAAAGTTAGTGAAAGATGAATCAGAGATTGTGGTTATTGCAGAACTAAAGGGGCAGGAGTTAGGCTTTCAGAACTTTGAAATTTCTAATCTAAACTTGATGACTCCTGATAAAGGAGTAGAACTTTGCGTAGCAGGTGTTTATCAATCTCAAATGAGAAGTGGTGTTGGAAAAACCATGATGAATGAAAGCTGCAAGATTTTAGAAGAAAAAGGTTATGAATATGTTAAAACTGATTGGAAAATATCTAACATTGCTTCCTCTAACTTCTGGCCTAAATGTGGTTTTCAACCAGTAGCTTATAGAATGGCTAGATACATTGATATCAACTATGCATGGGCGAAATTTAATAGCAAAAATGATACGGATTAAGCTTCTAAAGCCTAAGTCGCTTTTAATACTTTATGATAATAAGCTAATGTAAGCCTATATTGTGAAGAATTTTTGGTTTTATAACATAGAAAAGAAGATAGCATGTCACTTTGATACCTGCTATCTTCTTTATTTTAATTATAGATCTAGTATGCAAAATTAAAACAACTTATAAACATAGAAACTCTAATCCTCTAACATACCAGGTGCAGGCTCTATTACCTTTATTATCTTCTCAACTACTAAACTAATAGCTATTATAGCAGGCAAAGTTAATAATAGACGAGCTATGGCAAAGTCAAATCCTACAAAACGAATTTCATTTAATACCATAGGAATCTTAATAGTACCCCATGCATGTAAAAAGAGTACTACATTAGATACTTTTGCACCTTTCCTATAGAGAGTAAGTGCTATAGGAAATGCCACATAAAGAGGACCAGCAGCAGAAGTTGCAGTTATAATAGTAATAATAATGCCCTTAACACCAGTTCCAGGTCCGATATTTCCTTCGACAATTCTTCTTGGTACCCAAACATCAAGTAGTGCAGTTAATACAAAGACTGGTGGTATAAAGCTTAGCATTTCAACCAGATAATGCCATATAGTTTGATTTAATACCTCGCCTCTTTCAGGGATAAATAGATTAACCCCTAGAGCTAATGCAATAACAAGAGCTAGAAGCCAATGCTTACGTAGAAATACAAGTTTCTCACTTTTTCTCAATATATTCAGCTCCTTAGCTCAAGATGAGGCCCATAATGATTGCAATAATGATTGCTGCAATAAAACCTAAAAAGTTCTCCCAAAAAGTCAGTTTCCAGCCAAAAAACTCTTTTTCCATAGGGGCAGTTATCAAGCCAACCATGTTCAATGTAGTCATAAACATTGAAATAGCTAATATGCCAGCACCTTGCTCTAAGAGAGATCCAGCCAGCGGTGTGGCAATAAACATAGGTATTAAAGTAATGGATCCTATAAAACCACTGAGTAAAACGGCTCTTATCGTGTAGCCACCTAATGCATTTTGTATAGTTTCTTCAGGTATCAGAGCAAATGTTAACCCTATGACTATAATAATAACTCCCATCATTGGTAGCATCTTAATAAACATATTCTTGGTTTTCTTTAATGCGATTTTAGTTTTCTTCTTGTCTTTATAATATGATATCAGGGTGCCAAAAATTGCAGCAATCCAGATGACACGAGTAAAAGTCATGCGTTACACTCCTTGTTTAACATTTTTGGAATACCAGATACTGATTTGCACAGACATTTTAAGATTCACTTGCTAAGATAAGTTAAAATTGGTAGTAAAATTCTTATTAATGACTCTTATTTGTCAGTGCAAATTTGTTTTTGAAACACAGCCATTGTGCTAATACATTATTTCATTAACATAGTCATAGTAAACTACTTATTAACTCTAGTCAATGGACAAATGTCCTATTGCTAGGTGGCAAGTATGCTTGAACTTCTATCTAAAAAAAGCATATCTTAGGAAATAGGCTTTATAAAATGTAGTTAAGAAGGCTAGTAGAATGCTTATTAGAGCTTTTAAACAAAAGCAAGCTGTAAAGAAGACAAGAGGAAAGTATACTTGAGTAGATTTTACAACTTCTATTCAGAAGATTCGAAAAAAGACGTGTCTTCAAATTTATCAATGTATTGAAGAAACCTTAATCAATGTTTGGTTAACATTTCTTATCTTCTCACTTGTTGCTAAATTAGTTTCAGTTGTATTACTACAAAATACTAGGAAACTTGGTGTTCAATTAATAAGTACATATGTATAAAACAAAAATCATGACAAATATAGAATTTACAAAAAGGATATTAGTGCTACTTATAGAATAATAAAGTAAGAGCATTCCACTGATATAGTTAATGTTGCAAGGTCACTAAACAGCTAGTGGCCTTTCTTGCTATGCTAGAAAGCAAAGCAAAAAATTCTCTAAAGAAATGTTTCAGGAAAGCTAGATAGCTTACCTTATGATTTTGGAGACTGTAAATGGATAACACATTCAGATACTGAAACAGGTCTGAGGCTTGATGCAATGATTAGTTGGAGAAGTAATGAAATAAACCTGTGGATTTTAAAAGTAAACTGTTTAAATCAAGGGCAATGGCATGGAAAGTAAGCAACTTTAAGAAGTGTTTGGATTTTATGAAAAGTAGATTGTTTCTAGCATGGAATTTCTCACGTAAATGGATAAATTTTGTAAGTCTACCTTCTGAAGGTCATCATGGAAGTGTACAAGTGAGTGAGGAATGGATACGCTTTAGTAACAGACCAAAGAAGAGTGATACAATATAGGAGAAGTTATAAGAGTTGAAGAAACCAGATTATATGTTGAAGATTTTTATTGCTAGCATTAGAGTATAAGAGAATAAAGATATAGTATCTTGTGAGATTTTTCTAACTGATTGATTTAACTAATTTAGGACAAAGTTCCTGATATCCTTGTAAGTTTTATATAAAATTATAGACGGATTACATTCTTTAAGAGATTGCTATAATGGCTTTGTGTTAGTTGATTTTTCAGTATAGACTCATTCAAGTTTTGCATAACTTATTTTTCCTATAACTACGTCGAAGTGACTTAAACATGCTGATAATAAGAAAGGGAGCCTTCTAAATGATAGAACTAAAAAATGTGACAAAGGTTTACAAGAGTGGGAAAGGAGTTTTTGATGTCTCCTTTGAGGTAAGACAGGGGGAAGTCTTTGGCTTTTTGGGACCTAATGGAGCTGGTAAAACAACTACTATTAGAAACTTGCTAGGGTTTTTGCTCCCTGACCAAGGCAGTTGTAGAGTTAACGGTTTAGATTGTTGGAGTAATGCAGCTAAAATTCAAGAGTTCGTTGGCTATATCCCTGGTGAAATAGCATTCATAGATAATATGACTGGAGTATCATTCTTAAATCTGATTGCTAAAATGAGGAGCATGCAAGATTTCACTAAAAAGAATGAACTAATTGAAATTCTGGATTTTAATCCAAAGAGTAAAATAAAAAATATGTCAAAGGGTATGAAGCAAAAACTAGGTATTATTACAGCATTTATGCATGATCCTGCAGTATATATTTTAGATGAACCAACAAGTGGGCTTGATCCATTAATGCAAACTATATTTGTGGACATCATACTTGAAGAAAAAAAACGCAATAAGACTATTTTGATGTCTTCGCATAGCTTTGAAGAAATCGAAAGAACATGTGATCGTGCAGGAATTATCAAAGAAGGCAGAATAGCTACTATTCAAGATATTCATTCGCTTAAAACAAGGCAAAGAAAGGTTTTCTCAGTCAATGTATCCTCAGAAAAAGATTTAGCAATTATAAAAGCTAGTAGTTTGGAAGTGTTAGCCATAAAAGATAGCTTCATTGAGATTGCTATTAGTGGAAATTATGATGAATTTTTTAAAGTTTTGAGTAAATGCAATGTTATAAGCCTAGATGCTGTTGTTCAAAATATTGAACAAGTCTTTATGCAATATTATGGTAACGAGGGAGGAAAGAGTCATGAGTAAAGCATTGTTTAAGAACACTTTTAAAAGAAACATTTTTATACTTATGATTATATTTGCCATTATGGTAATGTATTTGTCAATAATAATATCTATGTATGATCCAGATAATACAGAGGCAATGAATCAAATGCTTGAAGCATTACCTCAAGAGGTAGCTGCAGCTATGGGCTTTAGTACACTTGCAACTGATTTTACATCTTTTATAGCTCACTATTATTATGGCTTTATAATTTTAATGTTCCCCATGATTTATTGTATAATTATGGCTAATAGGTTAGTGGCTAAGCATGTAGACCAAGGTTCTATGAGTTTCTTTCTATCAACTCCGAACACTCGAAAGAAAATAGTTTTAACACAAGGTATATTTTTCTTATTAAGCATTACTATCTTACATACTATTATTGCTTTATTAGGAGTTCTAATTTCACAAGCAATGTTTCCAGGGGAGTTAGATATTGGAAGTTATATAGCTATAAACATGGGAGCCATGTTCTTAATGTACTCCATAAGCTCCATTAGCTTTTTCTTCTCTTGTCTTTTTAATGAAAGTTCAAAATCTACTATGTTTGGGACAGGTATTCCTGTTTTATTCTTTGTTCTAAACATGCTATCTAATGTGAGTCCAGATATTAATTGGCTTAAAAACTTCACTATTTTCTCCTTGTTTGATGTAGCCAAAATACTTCAAGGGGAAATATCCTTGGCTTTTATTGTTTTATTTTATATTGTAATAACTTTTGTGCTTTACTTTGCTGGAATAACTATTTTTAATAAGAAGGATTTAGCTATCTAGGTTGTCTGTTAAAGGGAGTAATACTATTGAGTAATTAGATTTGATTTTGCTTTTCGCACAACAGGTTTAGCCCTTATCATATCTAGATTGTAATGCATAAAAACACAGATGAGATGGCTCATGAACAAGAGTGTTATGGCGTAAACTCTAAGAGAATATACGAAGGTCGCAAAATGAAACTCAGGATGAAAGTTGTCGTGTACTTAAGATAACAGAGAGGTTAGAGAGGAGTTAATGTAAATGTACAAGAAAAGATTAATGATAGTCTTAATTTTAATGTTGACTATGTCAATGGTATTTGCTGGTTGTGATGGAACAACAGAGCCAACACAAGAGCTAGAGGAAGAGCAAGTTGGTGAGACCGGTTCAGCTGTGGATGACATAGAGGAACTAGTAGCACTATTTCCAGATGAAGGAGATTATGTCCCAGGAAATTCAATTACTTTTGAATGGGAAGGCATAGAGGGTGCTGAGAATTATAGAATAAGGATCATCCGACAAAGTGATGGAGCAGTTTTTTATAATCGAATGACTGAAAGTATAAGTAGTAGCTATACGGTTTCTAATTTCTCAGATGATGGTACAGAATATTGTTGGCAGGTTTCTATGCTTAATGCTGACGGTTGGAGTGACTGGACTGATGAAGTTTGTTTTATAAATAGTGAGGATTAAGAGCTTAGCAACTTTAACTAGTAGGTTTTATAGCGAGTCTTACCTCTAGTCAATTATGCAGTGAATGACTTAGTAATCTAAGGGTTTTTTCATTAGTAGGTTAAGTCAAGTACTTCTCTTACTGATCAAAGCTATATTAAAAACTAAGAAAAGAGGTTGCAATTAACATCAACCCTTGGTGTTAATACAAAATATATATGAGAGAGTATGTGTTTGAAGCTATAATAGAAAAAGTTCCTGACATAGATGGTGCTTATGTTAAATTTCCTTATGACATAAGACAAGAGTTTGGAAGAGGACGAGTAGAAGTTAAGGCAACCTTTGATGGTGAGCATTACAAAGGAAGTATTGTTAATATGGGTGTAAAGAATGCCGATGGCTCTATATGTTACATCATAGGACTAACTAAGTATATACGAAATAAAATAAACAAGCAGCCAGGTGATAGTGTCTTAGTTACCATAACTGAAAATTTAAATAAATAAGTCTGGAACTCTTAGATAAGAAGGTTTCAAAGTCTGTTATTTTACCATTAAAACACTTTTTACTAGAGTGTTTTTTTTATACTTAAGTTTTCCATAAATAAGATAAGGACATTTTATACTTGCTTTAGTAAAAAAGCTGATAGATATAGAAATTATTGATAGAGTCCATATAATTGTGTAAAAGGA
>PWPR01000080.1 GCA_003557085.1 Clostridia bacterium
AAAGAGTAGAATCATCGTCAGCATCTGTTAGCTTGTACTTCTGACCATTGTCACCTCTAAAATGAACTGCATTTTCAATATAGGCCATTCTCCTATTAGAATCTCCATAATTTACATTTTTATACTTCCTTTTGGAAGTCTTATCTGCTACAACACCATCCCATGATGGCTTGATTTTTTGTTCCTTTCTAGTAAAAATTAAACCAAAAATATAAAAACCAACGCCAAGTGCAAATCCTCCGATTAAAGCTTGCGGATTATCTATGTCTCTTCCAACTGCTCCATAGATTCCTCCTCCTATGGTAAAAGCTAGTACCATAAATAATGCAAAAATTCTTGCACCTCTCTTTGATTCTTGTTTGAACTTAGTAAACGCTGGATCATGAGCTTTGTCAGAAAACCCAACTCGATTTGCTCCTTGGGATTTTGCTGGTGGCGGTGGTGGAGTATTAGGGGACTCACTAGTTTGTGGTGTACCGCAGTTTGTGCAAAACTTGGCGTTTTGTGTAAGCTGCTGACCACAATTTTTACAATACATGTCTTCACTCCTATCAAAATTTATATATTATCATTTTACTAAATAAACAGTTGAATTTGTAGTAAAACAACTAATTTTATACTTTAATTAGCAAATAAGTGAAAGAAAAAATCAACTTCGTTAGTGATTATGTGAAATATTATAATATAATTAAGATGGTCATTAGAAGAGCAAAGAAAGTCAAGAATCTCCTTTCATGGTTTGGCATAATGGTTTATGGAGGTGTAATCATGAAGATTAATAGGGATAAAGTTCTAATGGTGTCTCAAATGCAAGAATATATTCATCATAACATCAGGAAAAAAATTAGCTTAAAGGAACTAGCAACTCATGTTAATTATTCTCCTTGGTATTGCGCAAGAGTGTTTAGCGAAGTTATGCATAAGTCTCCTTTTGAGTATATTAGATTACTCAAACTGACAAATGCTGCATTGAGATTGCGTGATTATGAAGACAAGATTATTGATGTTGCATTTGATCACCATTTTGCTTCACATGAGGGTTTCACGCGCGCATTTGCAAAAGAGTTTGGGTTAACACCTAGAAAATATGCAAAAGAAACCCCTCCAATAAATCTCTTTATTCCTAATAGGATTTATGACCAATACCATGAACTAATGAAAGAAGGTAAAAAATTGGCTAAAGAACTTACGACTAAAGCAGTTTTTGTACAAGTAGTTGAAAGACCGGCAAGAAAGCTTATTCTAAAAAGAGGTATTAAAGCTTCTCATTATTTTGAATACTGTGAAGAAGTAGACTGTGATAATGTATGGGGCATATTAGAAAGTATTAAAGAAGCACTTTATGAACCAGTAGGATTATGGTTGCCCAAGAATTTAAGAACAAAAGGTACTTCAGAATATGCTCAGGGAGTAGAGGTTAGTATTGATTATGATGGCAAGATTCCACAAGGATTTGATATAATTGAACTTCCTGCTTGCAAACTAATGGTTTTCCAAGGGGAACCATATAATGATGACAATTTTAGGGAAGAAGTTGGTGCTGTAATGGATGCTGTTAGCAGATATAATCCAGAAAGCTTTGGTTTTAAATGGGCTGATAAATTAGCTCCTAGAATTCAACTAAGGCCTTTAGGGTATCGTGGATATATTGAAGCTAAGCCAGTGGTAAGCATCTAGAAAGAAGGTCTCTGAGACTATAAATAGTTATGTGTAAGTTAATAAAGAAACAAATCACTAGAATAAGTTAATCGCTAGGCTTATCTGAAAAGAAGTCAACCCCCAGAGTTTAGTAATTATGTATCTAAACACTGGGGGATATTTCATTTTAATTTATTAGCTGTTACTAAATTGCCTATAAAGCGCTATTTAAATCATTAATAATGTCTTTTGCTGGCTCAATACCTATTGATAACCTGATTAAACCATCACCAATTCCAAGTGTTTCTCTTTCACTTTTTGGCATTGGTCTATGAGAAGTAGATACAGGATGTAACAAAGTAGTAGTCAATCCAGCTAAACTTGGAACATATTCTATCATGCTAAGATTTTGGATAAACTCTTCTGCTCCATTAAGGCCTCCCTTGAGCTCAAAAGAAAGCATACCACCAAAACCATTTAGAAACTGCTTCTTTGCTGTCTGAGATTGAGGATGAGAAGCAAGTCCAGGATAATTTACATAGTTAACATTTGGATGGTTTTCTAAAAATTTAGCCACTTCTAGGGCATTACTACAGATCCTCTCCATCCTAAGCGGCAAAGTTTTTAGACCCCTTAAGGTAAGCCATGCATCAAATGGTCCTAAGGAAGCACCATAAGACTTAACTTTCTCATTGACTACATTACAAAACTCCTTTTCTCCTAAAACAACGCCTGCAGTTACATCACTATGTCCATTTATATACTTAGTCAAACTATGAACAACAATATCCACTCCAACTTCCATTGGCCTATAGACATATGGAGAAGCAAAGGTATTATCAACAATTACTTTAGCATTATTTTGCTTTGCTAGTTCTACTATTGCTTTTTGATCACAGACTTTCATGGTTGGATTTGTGATAGTTTCAAGATATACTAAAGAGGCATTTTCATCTATAGCTTCTCTAACCTTCTCTAAATCTGTCATATCTACAAATACAACTTCTATTCCTATTTCTGCTAGATCCTTAGCAAGTAGCGTATAGGTCCCTCCATAGACTTCATGACTAGCTAGTATTTTATCACCTTTTTTTATAACTGCTAAAATACTAGCAGCAATAGCACCCATCCCCGAAGCAGTAGTTACGCCCATATCTGCTTTTGCAAGCTTTGCTATAGACTCTCCTAACATATCACGATTGGGATTTCCATACCTTGAATAAATATACCCACCTTCGCTTTCAAGAACTCTATCAACATGGGCAATATCTTCAAATGCATAGACTGATGTCTGATATATTGGTGGAACTTCTGGTCTTGTATTTAGCACTTTATTATCTTTGCCAGCGTGAATAGCTAAAATATCAAAATCATTACTCATTAAGTTTACCTCCATTAACTAATCTTATAATTTTACTTTAACTCATTAATAATATTAACAGATTATCTTGTCCTTTGCAGGATTTTTCACACACATAGAGAACATTATTATAAGAAAAGTGAAGGAGGATATTTAATGAATATATCAAAGCGTGCAAAAGATTTACATTTCAGTAGTTTTGTTGTTGATACTCATTGTGATACCTTAATGAAAGTAGTTAATTCTTGGAATCCATATATGAGAAGAATACATAATATTGATAATGAAATTGATTTATCTCAAGACAACCCTGGCTTACACCTTGATATACCTAAGATGAAAAAAGGTGGTCTTAATTTGCAATTTTTCGCAGTATACATTGAGCCTCAATATAAACCTAGTGGTTCACTAGCAAGAGCCTTGCAAGGCTTTGATGCTTTTTATCAAATGCTTGAGAGAAACCCAGAATTAGTCAAGGTAACATCTTATCAAGATGCACTTAAAGCAAAAGAAACTAACTCTCCAGCAGCACTTCTAGCCATAGAAGGTGGAGAAGCTTTAGAAGGAAGCTTAAGCTCTTTGGGAATGATGTATAAGCTGGGTCTTAGATCATTAGGGTTAACTTGGAATCAGCGCAATAGAATAGCAGAAGGTGTAGGAGATTGTGTTAGTGGTGGCGGCTTAACAGTCTTTGGTAGAGAATTAATAGCAGAAATGAACAAACTTGGCATAATAGTAGATGTCTCACATCTATCTGAACCAGGTTACTGGGATGTTATAAAGTATTCAACAAAACCTATTATAGCTTCTCATTCTAATGCTCGAGCAGTTTGTGATCATCCAAGAAACCTTACTGATGAGCAAATTATAGCTTTAGCAGAAAATGGTGGAGTTATGGGCATGAACTTTTGCAAACCATTTGTAAAATCAGGTGAAGAAGTAAATCTTGATGACTTATTGGACCATGTTGACCATATTATTACTCTAGTCGGACCAGATCATATTGGACTTGGCTCAGATTTTGATGGAATAACCTCTGCTCCTAAGGAGTTAACAGATGTAACAACTATTCCTTTGATCACTCAAGGTCTAATTGACAGAGGATATGATGATGAAACTATTGAGAAGTTCTTAGGCAAAAATTACTTAAGATTATTAAAGGAAGTACTTTAAGGATACCACTGGGTATCCTTTTAGCTAATAGGGGGTATTATCATGGGAAAGATAGGCGTATTTGACTCTGGACTTGGAGGAGTAAGTGTGCTATTAGCACTTAAGAGAGTATTGCCCAAGGAAAAATTTATCTATTATGCTGATAACAAAAATGCGCCATATGGCTTCAAGAGCAATGCTCAAATTGTCAGATTAAGCACAGAAATTGTAGACTTATTAATTGAGAAGGGTGCTAAAGCAATAGTAATAGCTTGTAATACTGCAACTAGCGCTGCTGTAGATAGTTTGCGCTTTAGATATGACATACCAATTATTGGTATGGAGCCAGCTATTAAGCCTGCTCTAGCTATGGGTGGAAAAACTGTTGTCTTAGGAACTTATACAACACTAAAGAATGACAAACTAAAGGAGTTAATTGAAAGCTTAAAACCATCAGAAAAATTGGTTTTAGCTGATGGAACTAGACTGGTTTCATATATAGAAAGGCTAGATTTGTATAGTGATGAGTTTAATGAGGTTTTACTAGATGTTTTGCAATATCATCAAGATGCTGATAATTTAGTGCTTGGCTGCACTCATTTTCCATTTATTAAAGAACATATCTATAACATTATGCCTCATGTTACTATCGTTGATGGACATATGGGTACAGCTAAAAGACTAAAAAAAGTCTTAGAGTTAGCTGATTTGATTGAAGATAATGGGGGAAGCATAGAGTTTTATTCTTCTAAAGGTGATGCAGAGGCTAAAATAGCAAGGAAACTTTATGAGCTAAACTTAGGTCTTAAGCTCTTCTAAGAAAAAATTAATTGCTAACATGATTTAATCTCTGGTAAGATAATAGTGGAAGACTTGTTGAGGGAAGGTGTGTTGATGAAAACTAAACATAAAGTAATATTTACAATTATAGCATTAACTTTCATGCTAGTAGGCTGTAGACAGCCTGAAATACCAGCGTATCAATCAGTGATAGAAACCATACCTAGCCATCTTTATGATTTTATTGAAGTAATGGCTGTAGAAAATGGTGTATTTATCTTTGATCCTATAATCTATGGAACAGATCCTGATACTTACATACTTGTAAGCCATCCTAATAAAGAAAATATTTTAGTTGTGATAAACAGCTTGGAATATAACACAAATGATGAACTAGTCTTAGATTTGATAGAGACCTCTGCCTCATTATCTAGGAACTACAGTGTAATAAGACTGGTTGATTATACAGGTGCTGTAATAATCAAAGATACAGAAACTTGGCGTACCCTTGACACTACAGACTTGTATTTTTCTTCAATAGGGATAATTCATACATTAAGTAATGAAAATTTAACTATTGGAGTTGATAATGCCCAAATCACACTTAATTTAAGTGACGAAGCCAAAGAGTTGATTGATAGCTCTAAAGTTGATACCAACGATAAGATTCTTGTTAGCTATAAAAAAATAGATGGTCAGCTAGAAGCATTAGACCTTAAGAAGATACTTAGAACTAGCTCCACAGAAGGAACCTATACAGGACATGCTGACTCACACACCATAGAAATTAGGATTGATGGTGAGTATAATTATTTCCAGCTTTCTAGTAAAGCACATACTCAACTATTTATTAGTAGAATAACAGATGGTCAGTCCATTGAGTTTGAATACATAGAGTTAGAACATGGACAAAAACTGATTACAAATATTATTAATTAGCTTATAAAGAAAAAGGATATCTATTTATGATATGCTCCCCATGTAGTAGACAGTTTAAATAATAAAACTATCTACTACATGGGGAGTGTTTTTTATGGGAAGAAAAAGTCAAATAACAACAGAAAAGAAACTAGAATGCGTACTGAGG
>PWPR01000144.1 GCA_003557085.1 Clostridia bacterium
ATTGCACTAAGTAGCCCAAAAGCCACCGCACCTATCCCAATTAATCCAGCACTAAAAGCACCAAAAGAGAAAAGCCCAAGTGCACCAGCTCCTATGGCAATTAACCCAACAGCAAAATCTCCAATAGCAATAGCTCCCTTTGCAACTTTCCTTCTGCCTGTTTCAATATCATAGCCCATAGCTATGTGGACAAGAGGAAGAGTGCCAAGCTTTTTTTCTGATTTTATTTCAAAGTTTCTCACCTTAGCGCCATAAACAATAGCATTAAGAGCACCCATAGCCTCATAATTACCTTGATAGTTTTCCATCATTTCTTTAGCCAAAGTGTGCGGGTGTCCCATTTCTGACAAAACATCATCAATATCTCTATTAATGGCAGCTTCTTTGATATGTAGGTATAGGTCTTCTCGAATTCTTTGACAATAATCCTTTTTTAAATATATTTCGCTTATAACCTTATCTAAATACTTATTAATTTTCTTATCCATTTGTACTGCTCCTATCTATTATATTATTAATCTGATTAGTATATGTTTTCCAATCAGCAATTTGCTCTTTAAGTTCTTTTATCCCTAATTCTGTTAGCTTATAGTATTTTCTAGGATTTCCTCTGCCTTCAGCTTGCCAGAAACTTTCGATTAACTTGCCATCTTCCAATCTATAAAGCACTGGATATAAAGAGCCTTCTTTTAGTGTTATAGAACCAGCTGACATATCTTTTACTGTACTGATAATTTCATATCCATAAGATTCTTTGTCAGCCAAAAGGCTGAGTACAATCATTTCTAAAGTTCCTCTAAGTAAATCCTTGCTTGGGTTGCTCATGCTTATGCCTCACTTTCTATGCCAAGGCACTTTGTGAGCCTAGGCACTAGTCTGTCTAAGTATATAGTATAAACAAGTATATAATATTGTCAAGTACTTTTTTAAATTTTTTATTTTTCATTTACTTCATTTAAGTATCATGTTAAATTTAATTAGATACTAAGAATTGGAGGATGAAAATGAGTATTCCATTTGATAACAAAAATAATCCATGGCCAGAAATAAGGAAGAAGAGAATTAAGGAGCTTTTACCAAGAGCTATGAAGTATGCCAAAGTAGATTCTTGGGTTGTAATATGTAGAGAAAATGCAAATGATCCACTAGCTAAGCACGTTGGAGGAGAGAATGCAGGACGACCTCTAGCAATACTATTTCATCTACTAGATGAAGAGGTTAGTTCAATAGCTTTTAGTCCTTGGGGAGAAGTAGTAGGTCTAAAAGAGATGCAAGTACATGATGAAATAATAGCACTTGAAGACCCTAGTACGGTATATCTTGACTTAGCAGAAAGAATAAAGGAAATAAATCCAGAGAAAATTGCACTAAATTGTGCGAAGAAAAATATTGCTGATGGCTTATCTTATACTCAAAGGATAGATATAGAAGAGGCTTTAGGTGAAAAGTTATCAAAAAAAATAGTCTCTGCTGGGAATCTTGTCAGTGAGTGGTTGTCGATTAAGACAGAGGAAGAAGTAGAAATTATGAGGAAAGCAGGAGAGTTAACGGTACAAATCCAGCTAGAAGCATATAGCAAGATAGTACCAGAAGTGAGAAGAGATTCTGATGTTGCCAAGTATATTAGAAAGAGAATGGATGAGCTAAAGGTAGGAGATGCTTGGTCTCCAAGTCACAATCCTGCAGTAAACTCTGGGGTGGCAAGAGGCCATGCTGGAGCTAGTGATAAAATAATTAATTATGGAGACTTTATTCAGACAGATTTTGGGATAAAAGTTTACGATACTTGGTGCACAGATTATCAACGCTTTGCTTATGTTTTACCAAAAGGAGCAACAGAAGTCCCAAAAGAAGATTTATTTAAATGGGAAGTTGCTGTTAAAGGACATAGAATTGCCCTAGCTGCTATGAAGCCCGGGGTTAGAGGTTTAGATGTTGATTTAGCGCAGCGAGAGTGGATGAGAGAAAATGGTTCTAAAGAAGTAAGGTGGGGCACGGGTCATCCAGTAGGATTCTTTGCTCATGATATTGGGCCAGCTCTGACTGGAGGACAAAGAGATGTCCCTCCAGAGGATTCTTTAAGGATATTAAGAGAAGGTCAGACATTTGCTTTTGATGGTTTTTATGCATGGGATACTGAGGAAGGTGAAAGGCTGATATCAGTTGAGGAGATAGCTGTAGTGACTAAGGATGGTGCTAAGTACCTATTAGAGCCACAAGAGGAGTTATTCCTTATATAATAAACATAAAGCCTGTAAGTCACTAAATAGCTACTTACAGGCTTTCCTTATTTTTATTATATATTTATTTCTTAATCACACTTGATTAGCTTGTACTTTTATCTGGGTAAAATCCATTAAGTGAGCAAAGAATACAAAACCAGCGCTAAGCAAAGATTTTGCTTAGCATTAACTCTAGCTTCAAGTTGCTTAATATGCACTAAGATACTAAATATATTAAGTGCTTTTTAAATATTTAATAACTGAGTAGCTATTTGAAAATATGCTATTAAAGCAAGTGTATCAACAATGGTTGTTATCAAAGGGCTAGCCATAACAGCTGGGTCTATACCAACTACCTTTGCAATAACAGGCAACACTCCACCTAAAGTTTTAGCCATTAATATTACTAAAAATAGTGTTAAACTAACAACTAGTCCTACCATAGCATCCATTCTTAATAGCCAGATTATTCGTAAATAGTTTATAACACTTAAAGCTACGCCAACAATTAAGCTTACTCTGAACTCTTTCCAGACTATAATCAAGAAGTCCTTAACATCAACTGTACCTAGAGACAAACTTCGTATTACAACAGTAGAAGACTGAGCTCCTGCATTTCCTGCTGTGTCCATTAGCATTGGAATAAAGCTTGATAGAACAACTACAGCTAATAAGACGTCTTCATAGTGTTGAATAATGCTGCCTGTAAAGGTTGCACCTAGCATCAAAATTAAGAGCCAGACGAATCTACTTTTTGCTTCCAAGAAAATAGAAGTTTTACCATACTCTTCATCTGTGGGCAAGATACCAGCCATCTTATGAAAGTCCTCTGTGTTTTCCACATCAACAACATCAAGGATGTCATCTACAGTAATAATACCAACAAGGCGCTTTTCATTATCGACAACTGGCAAAGTTATAAAGTCATAGCGCTTAAACATTTCTGCTACTTCTTCTTGATCATCAGTTGTATAAGCATAAATTACATTATCATGATAAATATCCTTTATTATCTTGTCTTCATTAGCTACAACTAGTTCTCTTAAAGATAATACTCCAGCTAGTTTTCTATCCTTAGACTTGACAAATATAGTATAAATAGTCTCCATATCCTCACCTACGTTGCGAATATGGCTGATTGCTTCTTTAACAGTCATATCTTCACTGAGTTCTAAAAACTCAATAGTCATGAGACTACCAGCAGAGCTTTCAGGGTAATTTAGAAACTGATTAACTAGTTTTCTTTCCTGAGAGTTAGTTAGTGTTAGCATTTTAGTTACTAGGTTTGCTGGCATTTCTTCAAAAAAGTCAATTTTGTCATCAAATGCTAATTCACTAATGATGTGTTTAAGCTCAGCATCAGAAACAGCAATTGCTACGCTTTCTTGTTGTTCTGGATCTAAGAAAGCAAATACCTCAGCAGAGAAATCTTTAGGTAGGAGGCGGAAAATGATTAATATTTCTGCTGGATTATCAACTAATTCTTCCAGTAATTCTGCTACTTCTACAGCTGCAAGTTCTGATAGTGCTTGTGCTGCTTTAAAAAAGTTTTTTGATTCAATTAACTCTTGCAAGATGTCTTTAATCTCTTCAAATTGCATTTCCACAATTAAATCACCTCCATATCTTTTTTTATCCTTCATAAGTATACACTATGTTTAATATATTATAAAATAACTAAAGCTTTATCTGAAATAAATTTTATTATTATTGATTAAAACTAAAAAAAGAAAGGCTACACTGGTAGCCCTTCTTTGGGTTGAATTTTAAGATTAATAAGTTCCTTCTCTGTACTTAAAAAGAGCAGAGTTGAAATTGTCAGGGTAATAATATCTGCAACTGGTTGAGTAAAGATTACTCCAGACAGACCAAAAATTCTAGGCAAGAGCAAAATTGCAGGAATAAAAGCAATACCTTGTCTTGTAATAGATAAGATGAATGCATTTTTTGCACTTCCTAGTGCTTGATAATAGGTAGCAATTACATTAGTGATACTCATTAGTAAAAGTGAGAATAAGTAGTAATTACTAGCTTTTATTGCCAAAGATAAAACTTCTGGTTCAGGTTTATAAATAGAATAAATAATGTCTCCAAATAAATAAAAAATAATACCTGATACTGCTGCTATCAAGAAACTTGTTTTAAGAGTGAAATAAAAGGACTCTTTAAGTCTTGATAGATTGCCTGAACCATGTGAATAACCAGCAACTGGCTGAAATCCTTGACTAAGACCCATAATTACATACATAACTATCATCATTGTTCTAATAACTATACCTACTGCTGCTACTGCAATGGCGTTTCCATATAAGACGGCTGCATTGTTTATCAATACGATGGACAAGCCAGTTAGCATTTGTCTAAAGAACGAAGGAGTTCCCACTGCAATAATTGCTTTGTAGAGCTCTCTATCTTTAGAAAAAAATCTTGTACTTAATCTAAGTACACTTCTCCCAGAAGAGTACTGATAGAGTAAGTAAAAAGTTGAGATAAACTGGGAAATAGTAGTTGCTATTGCAGCACCTCTTATTCCTAAACCAAAGCCAAATATCAAGATAGGGTCCAAGATTATATTAATTATCGCGCCAGAGAGCATTCCAAACATTGCAATTTTAGCACTACCTTCTGCCCTAAGCATATTACTTAAAGACAGATTAATAATTTGTGCTGCCGCTCCAAATAACAAAAATGAAGCGTAGTCTTTTGCATAAGGAGCAATTGCATCAGTTGCACCTAAAACCCTTATTAAAGGATTTAGTACAATTAGTCCTATAAAGGTAAGTGATACACCTACACCTATTGATACATAAAAGACTGAAGAAACTACTTTGTTTGCTCTTACTGGATCATTTCTTCCTAGTAGTCTAGATATTAATGAGCCTCCACCTATACCAAGTGTAAGCCCAATGGCACCTGATAAGACTACTAAGGGATAAATAATCTGGACTGCACCTGTGGCTTCAGTTCCCAACCAAGCAACAAACATAGTATCTACTATATTATAAATTGCCATAACTAGTAGTCCTATGATTGAAGGAATAGCCATATTAAGAATAGCTTGTGGAACCGGTAACCTTTCTAATTTTTCGATGCAAGAATCCATATAGATACCTCTTCTTTTTTGATGTCTTTACAACTTACTTAAACATAAATTTAACACATGGATATTCTGATACGCTCAATTTGTAGTATATATAAGTGTTTTGAGGATATTCAGTAATTAGAGCTCTTAATACATTTGGAAGGATTCCATTGTGGAGTACAAGCACTATATAAGTGTTTGCTAAAAAAGTAGAATCTCATTGATAGTTACTTTTTACTTGATAGAGCTCTAAAGGACCATTTAGTTTATTTTAAAGCAATTTTGGTTTCTTTTCAAGAAAAAGTGAATATATTATGAGTGAAACAGGTTAAAAACCAATAGTATTTACAGTTAATGCGAATAACTATCAATAAAAGGCATATATTAGTAGTTTTCTTCTAGATTTTAGCGAACATTAAGACAAAAAAAAGAACTAACATTCAATATGTTAGCGCTATCTTTATTTAACTTCTATCGCTAAGTCAAGCTTTCTATAAAAGGCTCTTTCTGTTATTATAAACAATCCTATTGATATTAATAAAGTAATGATATCTGCCACTGGTTGAGCCAAAAA
>PWPR01000143.1 GCA_003557085.1 Clostridia bacterium
AAATAATTGGACTTGAAAATAAAGTAAAACCTAAATGGTCACGTTTGAATGATATGGCCATGTTTATACATCCTGATGATCAAGATGTATTAAGAATAAAGATTGAGAAACTACTTGCAGGAGAAACTATCTCCGAAGGTGATGATTACAGAATAGTAGATGTTGATAAAAAAACTCATTGGGTAAGAGATTTAGGACATAAGCCGAAGATAGATGATAATGGAAATATTGAGTTTATTGTTGGGTTTTATCAGAAAATTGATGAAAGAAAGAAGCTAGAGCTAGAGTTAGAGAATCAAAGACAAACTTATCAGCAACTCTTTGATAATTCTTCTCAAGCTATGGTTTTAGCTGATAGCTCACTAACAATCCAAAATATTAATTACGAGTATACAAGGCTATTTGGATATTCCATAGAGGAAGCTTTAGGGCAGCCTATTTATTTGATTATACCTGATGATGTTACTAATGAGGTGTTAAAAAATACAGATAGATTAAGAGAGGGAGAAAATGTTTCCGGTGAGACTATAAGGGTAAATAAGAATGGATTGAGGATCTCTGTGTCTTTTAACGCATTCCCAGTTAGAATAGGAGATAATAGTTTTGGATTTTATGAAATTTATGAAGACATCTCTTATAGAAAGAACATAGAGAATGAGCTAGAGGAACAGAAAGTGCTTTTTGAGCAGCTATTTTCTTTATCACTAGAAGCAATAGTGTTGCAAGGAAAAAATGGTGAAGTATTAAGGGCAAATAAATCGTTTTGTGATACTTTTAAGTATGATGAAGATAAAATAATTAATAAGGATTTAAACAGCTTAATTACTCCTTATCGTCTCAAAGAAGAAGGTAAAAAGTTTCTTGAAGCATCTGTGAAAGGTGAGAGCCTAATAAAAGAAACGATTCGAGCCAAAAGTGATGGTGAAGAGATAAGTGTTTCAATCCATTCTTTCCCGATTAAGTTGCCAGATAATTCCTTAGGCATATATACAATATATAATGATATCTCTGAAAGAAAAAAAGAAGAAGAAAGAATAAGATATCTATCTTATCATGACGAGCTGACAGGTCTTTATAATAGGAGATATTTTGAAAATGAACTAAAGAGACTTGATAAGTCCAGAGATTTACCAATTAGTATTATCGTTGGTGATATTGATAGTCTTAAGTATATCAATGATACTTATGGTCATGTTGCTGGGGATAAGCTTATCAAAGAAGTAGCTCAAGTAATCAGTAAACAGTTAAGAGAGTATGACGTTTTGGCAAGACTAGGTGGAGATGAGTTTGCGGCTTTATTGCCAAGTACTTCATTTGAGGATGCTAAAAAAATAAGTCAGAGAGTAATAAAAGCATTAAATGAGAAAAAAGATGCTTTTGAGTTTAATGTGTCAGTATCTCTTGGGTATGCCACAAAAACTAGTTTTACTAATAGGTTGTCCAGTATTTTTGAAGAGGCTGATAATAACATGTATAAAGTCAAAGAAAAAGGGTTTGAAGAGGAAGAATAATGCATAATTACATTGATGAAATACTGGCAACTATAGAAGAGTGCATTATAGTAGTTGATAAAGACTATAGATTAGAAAAAATTAATACTAAAACCTTTGACTTATTTAAGCTACATAGGCAAGACATCATAGGGAGAGAGTTCAAGGAGTTTTTTACCTGTCTTGAAAGAAATTGCCTACTTGATAGGTTAGTAAATCTTAAAGTTGGTGAAGAAGAAGAGTTTAATAACTTTCCCATAGAAGCTAATAATGTCAAGAAATATATTTCAGGCAAACTAAGAAGTTTTTCTGATGAAGAGGGAGAGCATATAATATTGATATTTAACGATACCTCACTTTTGAACTACATGGAAGAAGAGTTAGCATCTAGCGAGAACAAGTTCAGGAGTTTATACAATTCCTTACTAACTGGATATACCTTAAGAAAAATCCTCTATAATGCTGATGGTGAACCCTTAGATTATTTATACCTAGAGACTAATCCAGCTTATCAGATAATTACTGGAAAAAATCGAGAAGAAATTATTGGTAAGACTTATTTAGATCTTTATAAAGATAATGATTCTTTGTGGCTAGATTTATATCACAAAGTTGCAAAAAGTGGAAAGACTGAAGTGTTTGAAAGCTATGTAGAATCTCTAGATAAATACTTAAGAGCTAGTGTGTTCAAAGTTTCTAAAGATGAAATCGGTGTTATAACTGAAGACATAACAAAGCAGAAAGCTCTGGAAAAAACGTTAGAGAGTGAGAGAGAATTTTTTAAGAGATTATTCTCATCTGTACAAAATGGGTATGCCTATTGCGAAATCGTTGAAGAAAATGATTGTTTAGATTTTAAATATTTAGAAGTTAATCCTACATTTCTTAAGTTTACGAAGTCAAAATACGAGGATGTTATAAATAATGTTTCAAGAGATGTATATCCCCATGGGAGAATGATTGACAGTGAGAAGACAGATCGAGTTATTAAGCTATATAGGGATGCAGCATTTGAGGGGAGTATAAAACGTTTTGATATTTACTCTAATGTTATGATGAGAGATATCGAAATAGTCGTTTATGGTTTTGGTGATGGGACATTTACTGTTGAATATATTGATATAAGTGAACGTATAAGCCTTAGAAACGACTTAGAAGCTGAAAAAGAGAAATTTTTCAACTTATTTGATAAAATGCATGATGCTTTTGCATTGCTTGAAGTTGATTGTGATGATGCTAGTGTTAAAGACATTAAAGTCTTAGAGATTAACCCAGCTTGTGAAGCTGTTACTGGCTTGGATGCTAGTAAGATAGAGGGCAAAAGAATACAAGACATTTTCGAAAATACTGACATCTCACAAAGCAGTTATAATGCAATCAAGGACATTTATTTGCAGACTCTAGTGGATGAGAAAAGGGAAGTTCGTGGATACAGGAAAGCTTTCGATAGGTATTTTTATGTCACTTCATTCTTAGTAGATGATAATAAGTTGGCAGTAATCATGAGAGATTTTACTAAGCAAAAAGAGCTTGAAGATGATTTATTTGCAGAAAAAGAACAGTTTAGATTGTTATTTGAAAATACATTAAGTGGATTTGCCTTACATGAGGTTATCTTTGATGATGGTAAGGCAGTTGACTTTATTACAAGAAAAGCAAACCCAGCTTTTCTGGAACTAGGATATCAAAATGCAGATAAGATAATTAATATTAAGGCTTCAGATTATTTAGAAATCAAGAACAATGATTGGCCTGAAGACTCTCTAATTCATGATTATGGCTATGTTGCAAAGACAGGTCTATCTATACGAAAAGAGTATTATACAAGAACTTTTGATAAGTATGTGGATATTGCAATATCTAAAGTTGATGATTCTTACGTAGCTGTAGCTATTAATGACATTACTGAGAGAAAAAAAGCGGAAGAAAGTTTGGAATGGAATTTAGAAGTATTGAAGCAAGCTCAAGCGATAGCACTTTTGGGAAGTTTTGAATTTAGCTTTGCTGATAATTCAGTTTGGTTATCTGAAGAAGCTAGAATGATTCATAATATTACTAAAGAAAGAATAAGTGTAGAAGAGTTTTTGAATATGATTAAAAAAGATGATAAGGAGTCATTTTTAAGTTATTTTAGAAAAATATATTATAGAACAGGCAAAGAAGTTGACCACACTTATCAAGTTGAGATTAATCAAAGAAAAAAAATTAAACATATTCACATGAGAGGGATAGTAAAAGAAGATACAAACTCACTGAAAATAATTGGGGTTTTCCAGGATATTTCAGACTATATCTGTGCTCAAGAAGATCTAGTTGTAAGTGAGTTGAAATATAGGAAAATAATCGAGAGTGCCTCAGATATTATGATTATTTACGATAGAGATTTAAATGTAAATTATAGGAGTCCTAATATAGAGAGAATTTTAGGGTGGAGTGAACAAGATTTTGATAATTTTGGAAACTTTAGCATTCTGCATCCAAATGACATAGCTATTGCCAAAGGAGCTATGAGAGATGTTATGAGCTCGGGCTTAGGCGCAAGGAAGCAATTTGAAGTTAGAGTAAGAGCAAAGTCTGGTGAATATAGAGAGACAATTAATACTGTTGTTAATTTGCTAGAAGATCCTCATATTAATGGACTACTAATAAATTATATAGATGTTACAGAATTAAAAGAAAAAGAAAGAGAGATTAAGTATCTCAATGAGGTTGACACTCTTACTGGACTGTATAGTAGAAAATATTTTGAGAACAAGCTGGATGATTTTGATGAAGAAGAAAATCTGCCATTAGCTGTTATTATGGCAGATTTAAACGGTCTTAAGTTAACTAATGATATGTTTGGTCAAAGTAAGGGAGATCAAGTCCTAAGTACTTTAGGGACTTTCATAAAATCAGCTTGCGATGATAATATGATACCAATTAGGTTTGGTGGAGATGAGTTTTGCACTATAGTAAAGAATGCGGATAGTAAAAGGGTTGAAAGTTTTATCGAGGAGTTACAAAGTAAGTATGAGGATTTCCGTAGGATTTCTAATAATGAGCTGTTTTACCCAAGCATCTCATTGGGCTATAAAATTAAAAACAGCAAGGAAAAGCCATTAGATCAAATAATAAGAGAAGCAGAGGAGAAAATGTATGATAATAAACTCTTTGAAAATCAAAGCATTCATAGTGCCTCATCATTAATAGCATCAATTAAGACAGCTCTCCATGAGAAGAGCTTTGAAACAGAAGAGCATTCTGATAGGATGGCAAAATACTCTAAAGAAATTGGGAAGTGCTTAGGTTTATCGGATAGTGAGCTTCAGATACTTTCATCTGCCGCAGAACTTCACGACATTGGAAAGATAGGCATAGATAATAGTATTTTGACCAAAGAATCAGATCTAACAGAGGAAGAGTGGGAGGTCATTGAACGCCATCCTGAAATAGGTTTTAGAATAGCACAGTCTTCTGGAGAACTTAGCAGTATTGCAGAATACATCTTATATCATCATGAGAGGTATGATGGTAAAGGTTACCCAGCTGGTCTTGAAAAAGAAGAAATTCCTCTATATTCAAGAATAATTGCTATTGCAGATGCTTTTGATGTTATGATAACGGATAGGCCTTATCGTAAGAAAATGTCTTTAGAGAAGGCAATTGAAGAGCTAGAGAAGAATAAAGGCAGTCAGTTTGATCCTAAGTTAGTTGATATGTTTATCAATGAGGTAGTTTCTACTCTTAAAATTAAATAAAGTAAAAAGCCTAAAAGAGCAGCTATCTAGCTGCTCTTTTAGGTCTTTGGGTGATCTTAGGGAATGGGCTTATTAAAACTTTACTATATCAACTGTTTTTCCTAACTTAGTTAGCTTTTCAATCAATAAGGGCATAATTATGTTTCTCTCTAAAATGCCCATTTGTACAAAAGAAGTGTCAGTATGTGCAGCATTATATGCTTGTCCCCAAAAAATTTTTATAGAATCTGCTTCATGGATATTTTTTGCAATAAGGCTTACACATGATTCTTCATCGTAAGTACTAGGGTCTCTTTCTAAGATATTATACACTTGATTTAGAGTGACAGCTCCTTCGGTAACAATATCAATTCCTTCAATCTTATATTGTGGCGGTCTAGCAAATGATGGTGAAATTTGAATTACCTCGACATTCTTTTTTAGAACCCTTGAGGCAATATCTGCAGTAGTTGAGCCACAGAGAGCTTTTTTGCCAGGCTCCTCCATAAATGATTTAATGTACCTGTCATCATCTTCAGGGTTTTCTGGTGGACCTGACATTAAACTAAATGTTTTTGCTTTTCTAGCACTGAGTAAAGTAGCTGTCACATCAT
>PWPR01000207.1 GCA_003557085.1 Clostridia bacterium
TGTTACTGGATCTGGAGGAATGAATATAGCTAAAGGTCTAGAAGTTGAGTTCGTCCAAGAGGTTGTGGCTTCAACTAAAGCAATTAACACATTTTATCCACAGGCAGATGTGGCAATAGAGCTTGGTGGAGAAGATGCTAAAATAATATACTTTACTAATGGTGTAGAGCAAAGAATGAACGGTATTTGTGCAGGGGGTACGGGTTCTTTTATCGACCAAATGGCAAGTTTACTCAAGGTTGATGCTGAAGGTCTAAATGATTTGGCAAAGGATTATGATTCCTTGTATCCCATAGCAGCAAGATGTGGTGTGTTTGCAAAATCAGATATCCAACCACTTCTAAATGAAGGTGCTTCAAAAGAAAATATAGCTGCTTCAATTTTCCAAGCAGTAGTAATACAGACTATTAGTGGACTAGCGTGTGGCAGACCTATTAAAGGAAATGTAGCATTTTTAGGCGGTCCATTATACTTCTTATCAGAACTAAGGAAAAGATTTGTTGAAACCCTAGATTTAAAAGAAAATAGAATTATTTTTCCTGAAGATTCACAATTGTTTATCGCTCTTGGAGCAGCTTTATCAAGTGAAGAATCTAAAGAGTTGACGCTTAAAGATTTAATCGGAAAGCTTGATACCATAGATAAATTTGATATATCTGAAAAGAAAAGACTACCACAGTTATTCTCAAGTGAAGCTGAGCTGGAAAAATTTGAAGAAAGACATAGCAAGAATTCAGTCAACCGCAAAGATTTAAGTACTTATGAAGGAGACTGTTTCTTAGGGATTGATGCAGGTTCAACAACCACCAAAGTAGCTTTAACAGATGAAGATAATAATTTACTTTATACTTTTTATGGCAGTAATGAAGGGAGTCCATTAAACTCTACTATTAAAGCTCTTAAGGATTTGTACTATAAGCTACCGGAAAAAGCAGTAATTAGAAATTCTACAGTTACAGGCTATGGAGAGGCATTATTAAAAGCAGCCTTAAAAGTTGATATTGGAGAGATAGAAACAATAGCCCATTATAAAGCCGCTGAGTATTTTAGCCCAGGAGTTGACTTCATTTTAGACATTGGCGGACAAGACATGAAGTGTCTAAAGATTGAAGATGGAGTCATTGAAAGCATATTGCTAAATGAAGCATGTTCTTCGGGTTGTGGCTCATTTCTTGACACTTTTGCGAAATCTTTAGGATTAGAAATAGAAGATTTTGCCAAGGTGGCATTAAGTGCAAAGGAACCAGTAGATTTGGGAACTAGATGTACGGTATTTATGAATTCCAGAGTAAAACAAGCTCAAAAAGAAGGAGCTTCAGTGGGGGATATTTCTGCAGGACTATCCTATTCAGTTATAAAGAATGCTTTATTCAAGGTGATTAAGCTAAAATCACCAGATGAGCTAGGTGACAACATAGTTGTACAGGGTGGTACCTTTTACAACAATGCTGTTTTAAGAAGTTTAGAGCTTTTAGCTGAAAAAGAAGTTGTTAGACCTGATATAGCTGGAATAATGGGAGCTTTTGGTGCTGCATTAATAGCACGCGATAAATATGAGAGCGGTTATGCTTCTACTTTGCTAGATGGTAAAGGACTTGAGGGCTTTTCAGTTAATTCTAAAATATCAAGATGTAAGTTGTGTTCAAATAATTGCATGATAACTATTAACACATTTAATGATGGAAATCGCTTTGTATTTGGTAATAGATGTGAACGTGGTGCTGGAAATAACAATAATTCTGACAGGCTTCCAAACCTATTTAATTATAAATATGAACAAGTTTTTGATTATAACTCCCTTAATGTAGATGAAGCAATAAGAGGAAAAGTTGGGATACCAAGAGTATTAAACATGTATGAAAACTATCCTTTTTGGCACACTTTCTTCACTGAATTAGGTTTTAGTGTTGAACTGTCTGGGCAGTCTTCTGCTGAGATGTATCAAAAAGGTATTGAGACTATTCCATCAGAATCTGTATGTTATCCAGGAAAAATAGTGCATGGTCATATTATGGACTTAATTCAAAAGCAAAATGATTTCATTTTTTATCCTAGCTTAACTTATGAAAAAAAAGAAACAGAAGATGCTGATAATCACTATAATTGTCCTATAGTAATTTCTTATCCAGAAGTGATTAAGAATAACATGAATATTTTAAGAGAAAAAGATATCAATTTCATGCATCCTTTTGTGCCTTATGACAATGTAAAAGCATTAAAAAGAAGAATGTATGAAGTGATGTCAGATTTTGAAGTTAGTTTTAGTGAAATTTCTAAGAGCATTGATAAAGCTGAGTTAGAACAAAAGAAGTTTAAAGAGAAGATGAAAGTCAAAGGTGAAGAAGTTGTTACAGAGCTTAAAAGAAGGGGTTCTAAAGGTATAGTGCTTGCAGGCAGGCCATATCATATTGACCCAGAGATAAATCATGGTATACCTGAGATGATTAACACCTTAGGTATGGCTGTACTAACTGAAGATTCAGTTTCCCACTTAGGAAAAATTGATAGACCATTGAGAGTTCTCGATCAATGGGCTTACCATACTCGTTTGTATTCATCTGCATATTTTGTAGCTGAAACTGATAATTTAGAGCTAGTACAATTGAACTCTTTTGGTTGTGGTCTTGATGCAATAACAACAGATCAAGTTCAGGAAATACTGAATAATCATTCTAGAATTTACACTACACTTAAGATTGACGAGATTAACAACTTAGGAGCAGCTAGGATTAGAGTTAGATCACTAAAGGCAGCTATGCTAGAAAGAGAACGAGAAGGATTTATCCCAAAAAGAGTAAATAAGAAGAACCACATAGTTAAGTTTACTAAGAAGATGAGGAAAACTCACACTATATTAGCACCTGATATGTCGCCAATACACTTTGACTTTTTAGAAGCTGCATTTAATGCTTCAGGCTATAAACTAAAGCTATTACCTGCTATTGATACAGATGCAGTAGATATAGGACTAAAATATGTAAACAATGATGCATGTTATCCTGCAATTATCGTTATCGGACAGTTAATAGAGGCACTTCAAACTGGGCAGTATGATTTAGACAACACCTCAGTAATAATGTCTCAAACTGGTGGAGGTTGTAGAGCATCAAATTACATAGGGTTATTGAGAAAAGCATTAAGAGATTCTGGGTTTGAGAACATTCCTGTTATATCGCTTAGTGCAACAGGCATGGAAAAGAACCCTGGATTTAAATATACACCAAAGTTAATGGATAGAGCATTAATGGCCTTAATTTATGGTGATCTATTGATGAATGTCTTATATAGGGTGAGACCTTATGAAAGATTTGAAGGTTCTGCAAATAATCTTTATGAAAAGTGGAGTAAAAAATGTCAAAAGTCAATAAGGTCTGGGACTAGGAAGGACTTTAAAAGAAATGTGGAGCAGATTGTCAAAGAATTTGATGAGTTAGAAATTTTAGACATTACGAAACCAAAAGTAGGCTTGGTAGGAGAAATACTAGTGAAGTTTCACCCAGTAGCTAATAATGACGTAGTGAAAGTTGTAGAAGATGAGGGTGGAGAAGCTGTAATGCCAAGTATGACAGATTTTTTCCTATACATGGCCCATTATCATGATTATAGTTACAAGAAATTAGCAGGTTCTAAAAAAGCACAAGTAATAGGTAAAATGGTAATAAAATTAGTTGAGTTCTATAGAAGAACCTATCATAAAGCACTCAAAGAATCTAAAAGATTCCACGCTCCAATTCCTATTGAGGAGCTAGCACAAAAAGCTTCTCAGGTTATTTCATTAGGCAATAATACAGGTGAAGGTTGGTTTCTCACGGGTGAAATGATTGAACTTATTGAGACTGGCGCTGAAAACATTATATGTATGCAACCATTTGGATGTTTGCCAAATCATGTAACTGGAAAAGGCGTTATTAAAGAGCTTAGAAGACAATATAAAAATGCAAACATAGTTGCAGTTGATTATGATCCAGGCGCAAGTGAGGTAAATCAGTTAAACAGGATAAAACTTATGATTTCAACAGCTTTTGATAATATAAAAGAAGAAAACAAAAAGAGAAATGCAAAAGAAGAAACACATTATGATAAAAGAAATATTAGTAGATAAAAAAGGGCCTTTTTAAGGCTCTTTTTATGTTTAATGTTCATTAATTATACAAATAGGTTTATAATGAATATATGATTTTAAGTGCACATATAAAATTCTATGTATAGAAAGTAGATAAACTTAGCATTGAAGTATAACATGAGAAAGACTAAGGAGGGCACCATGAAATTCAAGAAGACTGAAGGCATTTTGTTCATACGATTCGAGCAAGGAGAAGAAATAATTGGTAAGCTAAGAGAGCTTTGTGAAGATTTAAAGCTTAAAGCTGGTTTAATCAGCGCTATTGGCGCTTTTGAAGAAGCCACACTAGGCTTTTTCAATCTAAATAAGCAGGAGTATCACAAGAAGGATTTTAAAGGCAGCTTTGAGATTGTTTCTTTAACTGGTAATCTAACTGAGATGGATAACAAGCCCTATTTGCATATACATGCTTGTCTTGGAGATGCGGATTTTAATACATATGGGGGCCATTTAGATAGAGGTATTGTTAGTGCTACCTGTGAGATGATTATTGTAACAACAGGTGAAAAAATTGATCGATTTAAGGGCAAATATAATTTAAACTTACTAAAATTATAAAACTTATGGGGTGAATGATGAAAAGTGAAAGATTAAGCAAATCATGGACTATCTCTGTTTCAATATTTGGAAGTACAATAGTGAAAAAGCAGCTATTCCTAGCTATTGGGTTTCCTACTATAACTATTCTAGCAATTTTAATTATAGCATCTGAAGGTAATATTGTTCAAAGTGGAGTTATATATTTCATCTATATTTTAATGGCACTATTTATTCTAACTTATATTTTTATTAAACTAGTTTATAAAGGAAAAACTAATATGAGTTTTATCTTAGATGATACAGGCATATCTTTTGGAACTTCTACAAAAGAGCAAAAAAAGACAAGAGTTCTTGGAAATTTGACTATGATACTTGGTTTGCTTTCAAAATCCCCTGGTGCAATTTCAGCAGGATATGTATCAAGACTTAATCAACAAAACTATATAAAATGGAAAGATATAAATAAAATATCGTATTACCCTAAGGACAGCTTAATATATGTAAAAGAGAACTTTGCAAGTAAAATAGCAATACATTGTCATGATTATAATTATGATGACATAAAGCAAATAATAGAATATAAAACTGGGCAAGTTGATTCTTTATAAGTCAGTATAAATATGATAGAATATAAAAGAGATGAATGTTTAAAATAAAATAAAGTTATATGGTGGTAAATATGAGTGATAAAATGAAAAGACTGACACAAATGAGCAGAAGTGCTGGTTGAGCAGCAAAAATTGGACCAGGTGTCCTGGCACAAGTTATGTGTCAAATGGAAATAGATGTAGATGAAAACTTGCTTGTTGGAATAGAAACATCAGACGATGCAGCTGTTTATAAAATAAATGATGATTTAGCAATAGTTCAAACAGTTGATTTTTTTACACCTGTTGTTGATAATCCATACTTGTATGGTCAAATAGCTGCTGCTAATTCATTGAGTGATATATATGCAATGGGTGCAGACCCAAAATTGGCAATGAATATTTTTTGTTTTCCTGAAGATCTTGATAGTGAATCTATAGATAGGATATTAAGA
>PWPR01000039.1 GCA_003557085.1 Clostridia bacterium
CAGAGCTTACAGCAGCCTTTATAGAGAAAGATGAAGAATCAATAAATTGGGCTAATGAGAATCCTGCAGAGCTAGGGGCTTATGCAGAAGAGCTAGAAATAGGGTTGAGAGCTCCTATTGTTCAAAATGCTTTGCCTCATTCAAACTTGAGGTTTGCTCATGCAAGAGACGTGAAAACTCAGATTCATGATTATTTAGAAGCTATTTACAATATTATGCCTGATGCAATTGGAGGGCAGCTTCCAGATGAAAACTTTTATTACACTGGAGAATAAAAAACTAATTGAAGTAGCAGTAGGAATATTATTCCTACTGCTACTTTGGCAAGTCATTTCTATGATTGCTGGCAATAATGTTTTATTTCCAACTCCAAAAGCAACTATTGAGAGGTTATTAGAAATATTAAAAAGGCCAAATCTTTTTAATATTTTCTTTGCTACTATTTCAAGAGTTGCTATTGGTTTATTTCTTGCATTTATTTTTGCTTCAGTTTTAGGTGCAGTTATCATGTTTGTGCCTTTTATAGAAGTATTGTTTAGACCTTTAGTTTCTGCGATTAAGGCTATGCCTAATATATCTATTATAGTTCAAATCATTGTATGGCTTGGTACCTTAAGGGCACCCTCAGCTGTTAGTTTTTTAGTAGTATTTCCCTTGCTTTATAGTGCAGTAGTGGAGGGAATCAAAAATGTTGACCCATCACTACTGGAAATGGCTAATTTGTATAAAATATCTTCAAAATCTCAATTAAAAAACATATATTTCCCTTCTGTCATTTCTTATCTTGCGGCATCTTTTGGTGCAGCTGTAGGTCTTGCAGTTAAAATGGTGATTGCTGCTGAGTATTTGAGCCACACCCCCACATCAATAGGTGAAAGAATATATTTTTCTAGAATATATTTTGATATGCCTGGTGTAATGGCATGGACAATTATAGCAATTATTGCAGCAATCGTCCTAGAAGTTCCTACAAAAGTCTTAACAAGACATTTCACAAAATGGAGGGACGAATCATAATGTATGAAATTAACAAGTTATCAAAAAGCTTTGGCTCAAATCAAGTTCTTAGAAATATCAATGCTCGCTTTACAACAGGTAGGATAATTGCTATCTTGGGACCTTCAGGATGTGGTAAGACTACTCTTTTAAGGATATTAGCTGGTTTAGATACTGAATACAGTGGTGATATTAAAGGTTTTGATCAGAGGAACTCTTTTGTTTTTCAGCAATCAAGACTGCTTCCATGGAAAAGTGTTTTGGAGAATATAAAAATTGTTTTAGAAGAAATCAATCCAAAAAGAGTAGAGGAGAGAGCTAAGAAAGCATTAGAGATGGTAGAGCTTGGTGGTATAGAGAATAGTTATCCAAGTCAGTTGAGTGGAGGAATGCAACAAAGAGTTTCTATTGCTAGGGCATTTGCCTATCCTTCAAAGTTAATGTTTTTAGATGAGCCTTTTCAATCTCTTGACTTTGATTTAAAACAAAGGCTTATGAAGTTATTGCTTCCTCTGTGGACCGGAGAAAATTATACAGTTTTTATTGTTACTCACGATGTCCATGTTGCAGCTGTTTTGGGAGACACAATTGCTATAATGGGAGCAAGTGAAGGAAACTTCATCCAAACATTACAAAATCCAGTTAGAAGAGGGGATAGACTTCGTGGGCTATCAGAGGAAATTATTACACTTGAAAACAGCATTTATCAGTTAATAACGCAGTAAATGTAGAAAAAGTGTTGGATTAGCGAAAAAATCTTTAACATATTTGTTTTTATGCTATAATTATGAGCAGTAATATTAGTTTATAATCGTCAATATTAAACAAGAAAGGTTCATAGATATTTCCTAGAAGAGAGGATTTGTTTATGAGAAGGCGGAGGTTTATGAAGGAAGAAAGTAAATATAATTACAAGTACGGGAAGACATACTCAGCTTCAAAAAATAAGACTTCTCGAGATTTTAGCTTTAAATTAATAGTTAGTAAGATTAAAAAGGTTTTTCAAATTAGCACACCAAGTTTTGGTTTAAAATTAAAATCTAAAGATTCAACTACAGTAAAAAGTGATTTGCCAAAAAAAAGTAAGCAGAAATTTAATTTTAGATCAAAATTTGAGAAAGCTAGTGACAGTATATCAGGATTACACAAGAATAAGTTTTTCTTAGGAAGTTTAGCATTATTGATCTTATTTGCTGTAATTCTCACTGGATACAATTACTTTTCTAATAAACATTATATTGTTTATGCAGATGGAGAGCCTATAGGGTTTGTAAGAGATGAAGTAGAGCTTGATTTAATGTTAAGCATACTACACGATTATGGTCCTTCTGCAGATGAAGAGGCATATGTAAAAGCTATGGAAGCTTTAGGTAATGAAGATGAAGAAGTAGCAGATGCTCCAGAAGAGCCGACAGAGCCAGATGATGCTCCTATAGGTTCTATGAGTGTAGCTACCTCAGAAGAAGAATCACAAGATGATGCTAAAGGAGACCAGGAGCTTAATATTGAAGATGTTATTGATATGGAGTCCAGAGATAAAAATTTCAATATAGTGACAGCGATTTCTACAGAGTTAGTTTATACTGAGCCTGAAGAGCTTCCTCAATTAACACTTACAAAGTTAAAAGAATCTGTATATATAGAGACTGGTGCAGCGGTAATTATGATAAATGGAGAAGAAATTGCAGCACTTAAAGATTATAATACTGCCGAAAATGTAATTAATGTTATAGTTGAAAGCTATTTGACTGAACGTGGAGGCTCAAAGATAGTTGATCATAAAATTCAAGAGGATATAGAAATAGTGATCAAGCCAGTTCCTCCAGAAGATATAATAACTAGAGATATTGCTCTTAACTTACTAAGTACTGGGTACACTGAAAGGCAAGTACATGTTGTGCAAAGAGGCGATTCTCTTTGGTCAATTGGAAATCAAAATGGGATGTCTGTTTCTGAGGTAAAAGAGTGCAACCCTCAACTTACTTCTAACATTTTATTGATAGGGCAAGAAATTGCAATAGAACCTTTGATTCCATATGTACATGTTGAAACTTATGAAAAGCAAACTACAATCGAGTATATCCCTTTCAGTACTTCCTATACTGAAGATAACTCTATGTATACCTGGGAGTCTAGAACAGTTACAGCAGGGGTAAGAGGAAGAAATGAAGTTGTTTATGACATAGTAAGGGTCAACGGAGTAGAGCAAGCTAGAAAGAAGGTTTCTACTGAAAGACTTTCAGATCCTGTTACTAGAGTTATAGCAAGGGGTACAAAAACTCCTGTAGCTACAGGTACAGGAACATTTATTTGGCCAGTTGATGGAGGTGGAAGAATTACTTCTCCATTTGGTAACAGAAGAGGCGGCTTTCACTATGGTGTAGATATTGCTTGTTCTGTAGGAACGAGAATTTTTGCAGCTGATGATGGTGTAGTAACTACTTCTGCATATCATAGAGGATATGGTTATTATATTGTAATTGACCATGGCAATGGCTTTAGCACGCTTTATGCTCATAACAGCCGGTTATTAAAGAGTGTTGGTGCCAAGGTTTCAAAAGGGGATGTGATTGCCTATTCAGGTAATACAGGTAATAGTACTGGACCACACTTGCATTTTGAAATTAGACTTAACGGCAGCCATCAAAATCCGATGAACTATTTTAGATAATGAACACATTAAAAGATTGGGGAGTTGCCCAATCTTTTTTAGTGAAATAAAAGCTTAATAGTGTATAATACAGAGAGAAAATAATGATGTGGAGTGAGTTTGATGAGAGAGAAATGGCAAGAAGAACTAGTAAAGGTGTTTTCTTCTGCTAAATTAAATGCAGCTATGAAAAAATATACTTATTTCAAAATTGGTGGCTTGGCAGATGCTCTAGTAGAACCAAATGATATTGATGAGCTAGTAAATTTATATAATTGGTGTATAAACTTCAATATTCCTGTAACAACTATAGGAAATGGAACAAACCTTTTGGTTAGTGATAAAGGTATTAGAGGAGTTGTTATTAGGTTAAATGACAATTTAGCTAAGGTTGAAACATCAAACAATCGGATAGTGGCTCAAGCTGGAGCGCTTTTAAGTATTGTGGCTAAAGAGGCTTTGAAACACAAACTTCAAGGGTTCGAGTTTGCAGCTGGTATCCCAGGAAGCATTGGCGGAGCTGTTTTTATGAATGCCGGAGCTTATGATGGTGAGATGAAGCATGTTGTCAAAAGAGTTAAAGTGATGACTAAAGATGGTAAAATTGAAGAATGGGATGAAGCTAGACTAGCTCTTGATTATAGATCGTCTGCTGTAGCAAAAGAAGAAGCTATAATTTTAGAAGTTGAGATCGAGTTGTTCCCTGGCAAACATGATGAGATATTAGAAAAAATGAATTTACTAAATAGATGGAGAAGAGAGAGGCAGCCTCTAGACATGCCAAGTGCAGGTAGCACGTTTAAGAGACCACCAGATATTGCAGGTAGTTTCTTAATTGATAAGATTGGACTTAAAGGGTTTACCATAGGTGGGGCTCAAGTATCTAAAAAACATGCTGGCTTTATAGTTAATATCGGGAATGCCTCAGCTCAAGATGTACTAGATTTGATGACTTATGTGCAAAAGAAAGTCTATGAAGCAGAAAATATTCTGTTGCTTCCAGAGGTGAGAGTTTTGGGAGAGGCAATGGAGACTGACTTAATCCAAAATGCGATTAAGACTTAAATATCCTCCTCAAGTAAAGGCAAGGTAAACAAGAAGTTTGCTCCTTGTCTTTTTTTATTCTCAGCCCAAATTTTTTCTCCATGAAGTTGAACTATTTTTTTTGAGATATGTAGTCCAAGTCCACTTCCACCTTTTTCTGAGTTCCTTGAAATAGATCCTTTATAAAATCTATCAAAAATAAAAGGAATTTGCTCATCTTTAATACCAGTGCCCGTATCAGCTATTTCAACTTCTATTTTAGTATCGGCTAACCTAATAGAAATTTCTATATATCCTTGTGTAGTGTGTTTTAAAGAATTATATATAAGATTACTAAATAGTTTATGAACTTGCTTATGGTCAATAAGTATTTTTCTATAGACTAAGTTAGGAGGCAGTGGTTTGATGATGAAATCTAAACCTTTTTCTTCTATCTCACCTTTGTATTTGTGATAAACTTCTTCTATAAGACTATGGACACTATACTTTACTTTGTATATTTCTACCTGTGCTGTTTCTAAATTGGCTAATTCTATTAAATCATCAACTAAATAACTTAGTTCTAAGGACTTCTTTTCAATTAACTCTAGGTATCTATTATAGTTTTCTTCATTGACTAGCCCTTCTCTTAGAGCAGATGCATAACCACTAATTAAAGTAATAGGAGTATTTAAGTCATGTGAGAGGTTAGAAATAAGCTCTCTTTGGATCTTGGCTGCTTCAGCAACTTCAGAATTAGCATCTCTAAGACTTGTATTTGCTTCTTCTACTTTTCTCAATGCTGCTCTGTTCTGATTAACAAAGAAAAAGATTATTAGAGCAGTAGCTAAAAAAATGTAAAGTATATTAATTATAATACCAAAGTCAGGTGAACTTGCATTATAGCTAGCAACCACCTCAGGATGAGAATGGCCAAAATAGAGCAGATAACCAACAATTATGAACTGAACCAACGCTGTTAAGTATCTTAAAACACCTGTATTCAAAATGGAGTTAAAAAGAATAAGCAAAAACATTATGATAGGAGC